>NZ_JACJPL010000013.1 GCF_014696065.1 Leptolyngbya sp. FACHB-261
TCGATTTCAGCCCCGATGGCCAGCAGTTAGCAACCGGTGGATTCGACGATGGCACAGCTCGCTTGTGGGACTTGAAGGGTAAACAGTTAGCTCAGTTTAAGCATCCCACAGGCCATGTCACTAGCATCGATTTCAGCCCCGATGGCCAGCAGTTAGCAACCGGTGGATTCGACGATGGCACTGCAAAACTATGGGAGATTGAGGAATTAGATGAGCTGACAGTACGTGCTTGTAATTGGGTAAAGGACTACTTGAAGAGCAATTCAACGGTCAATCGAGAGGATCGCCAACTCTGTGATGGGATCGGCGGACAGTAGTAGTGAAGCCTACTGGCTATGAAGGGGAGCCCCCTTGGGAAGAACTCCCCAGCCCTGAATTAGCTTATTCGCCCCCATACTAGCTCACTATAACTGCTTTATAGTACTAGCAACGGTATTTTCTCTTACTCTGCCTGTGCTCTAAATCTACAAGCACTACTGACAAGCTTGAGTAATCCTGAGATGTTCCTCTCTGTCTCTAATCTTCCTTAGAGGAATTTGCAGAACGCCGTCTATATTGCTGCGTTCGCTCTAAGAATCCCTCCAGTTGATTAATTTTCTCGATCAACCGCTCTCTTTCCTTGGCAAGTTCATCTGTAAAACGCTTGGTCCGATGCTCAATCTTCTCATCTAAAGCATGGATTCGATACTCTAACGTATCGACTTTGTTGTCGAACTCGTTGATGTGCAGTCTTAAGCGAGTGTCCAAATCCAAGATAGAGCGCTCAAGCTTACCTTTGATTTCATCAACCCCTTCAGCAACTTTGGTGCGGTTAATTAGCAGTTCCTCGCGTAAGCTACTGAACTTATGACTCAGGAAGTTGGTAACACCAACCACCATTCCCCCAACTGTGCCCAAGCCAATTAGCAAAGCGATTAAATCCTGTGCGCTCATGGGTTAGGGCCTTTGGTCAACTCTTCAAGCTGGATCTGCCAGTTCACATCTGGAGTTAGGCCGAGGCGGTAAGAGCGACGGCTTTTGCGCACCTCAAAAAAGCGCCTATAGAGGTTGCGCTGCAGGTAGTCGGGAGGATGGGGGAAGACGATGAGCTGCTTCTCGGGCTTAGGGTACAAGCGGATGCTCTGGGTAACTTGCGCCGGTCCCCCCAGGCCATAATCTGCCCGCAACCAGGCAAAGCTCCGCAGAGACATCGCTCTCGGCAGGGGCGGGATCAGGTAGGTGACGCGCAGGGTGGAGGTCTCGCTGAAGCCAGCAGTGGGAAAGGCAGTCCAGCCAGACTCGATGGGTCTAACTACGCCCAACTGTAGCCAGTCCCCAAAGTCATCCGTCAGGTAAGTCATCGCCCAGCTCCTCTAAGCGAGCTTCGTACTCGCCGCCTTCGAGGTAATCGCGCCACTCATGAGGCGTGGCTGGGGTGAAAAGACCGCTTAAACCGGGCCTGACCACAAACAGCGCTTCGTTGCCCACAGCTGCGGTTTGTTGCCAGCCGGGGGGCAGGGTTGCCCCCAAGGTTGCGTTGAACAACGGGTGCCCTGGCAGGATCAGCACGCCTCTAGCCACCTCCAGCTGCAGCCGGTGTGTTGCCATAGAGCAACGGCTGGGTGGCATTGAACCACTCGCCAGTGGTCGGCGGGTTATCGGAGTCGTAGAAGCTGCTGAACACAGAGCCGGTGTCTAGGCGAAGCGAGATCCGGCCTGGCTGGGGGAAGCGAGCACCTCTCACACAGCGGTTGCGTTCAGCGGCTGTGGTGACTGTGCTGGGCAGCTTCAGCCCTAGCTCATCGTTGTACTGGTCGAAGTCAGCTGAGTTCATCGGCCAGCAGTACAAAACCCCATCCACCTCTACCACAGCAGTTACGGTCTTGCCCGAGCTGCGGATGGCGACGCTGTTACCTGCTTTGGCGAGCCGCCATCCGGCAGAGCGAGCCGTACCCAGCTTGTTGTAAGCGCAGTAGGTGCTGACACTACCTTGAGCAGCAGCCACGGCTCCCGTAGTTAACCGCTTGCTGACCCGAGGCGGTTTGGGAGCGTTGGCACCGACCACTTTCGGTTGCGCGGTCGCGGCTAATTGCGCTTCTGCAATGTGCCCTAACTGAGCCGTTAAGTCTGCAGGGCTGATGCCCGATAGTGCTGCTAAATCTTTGGTCGTGAAAACATAACACAGGTTTGCGTTAACCAGCACACCCGTAACCTGGTCGCGCTTCTTTCCTCTTTGTGTGGGAGCCATTTGAGGCTATCTCCTAAATGAACGAATTAACTCACTGCAAAAAATCAATCGCTACAAATTCCAATCCGCCCGTTGGTCCGACTGACGCTTTAATCGGTAAGAAAGCGTCGATGTGAATCCAATCGTTCTCCTGAACTTGGACGCTGATATGCGCTCTAGTCTTGATGTTCTCAGGTGCTCCTCCCTTACTCTTGAGGCTGGCTAAAGTCGCGACTTCGATTAGAGCAGCCTCTACGCTCTTGCTCTTTAGCTCAGAGTTTTCCCCTGTATTTAAAAAAGCCATTGACAGCTAGCTGCTCAACAACAGCCTTACGCTAATCCCGATAAAACGGGCTTGTCAAGCGGGATTCTCGGAGATTTTAAACCCTCTGCTAAGCTCGATTTAACGCTTAAGGAGAATAGAATGCAACGCTTAAACCCTAAGGGTTTGTTTAATTGCACATTGGCTAAACTAAGCCAGTAGAGGGCTCCTCCGTAGGCCTACGGATCTTTTTCAATGGCTGAAGCTTATGAACGATGAGCTGTACGCTCGCCTCTCGACTCGGAGCCGCCGCTCCCTGATCAAACGCCACTATCAGGTGGGGCGTCGAGCCTATCGCAATTACTACTACCGACCTCGTAGGCGACTGCTCGCTCGCCTGTGTGAGGAGCTGAACCAATCAGTTGAGGCGGTGATTGAGCAGCTCTATGAGGAACGCTATGAGCGTCTGTCTCAGCTGTACGGCTCGGAGGTCAGCCGTGAACAGATTCACCACGAGCGCGATTTGGCCCTGCAGATCTACGTCTAGCCAGGCTTACACCGTGTCCTTGAACAGCTCGGTGAGGGTTTCAGCCACATCCGGCGGCTCGTGCTCAGGCCATAGCAGGATACGGGCTTGGTTTCTGACCACATCGCCTCTCACCAAGCCTCTGGCTCCTGGCGTCTGCGCTTTGGGGTTCAGCAGCTTGGCCTGGTTGATTACTGTGAAGAAGGCAGGGTAGACCCGGATGCTCTCCTTGTACAGCCGCGTATTGCTCGCCCGTCTGCCCTCTTTCTTCTCCTCAGCAATAGTCAGGGTCTGCAGAGTAGCCTCGGACAGGGCCAACAGGGCCTTGAGCCGGTCTTCAGCGTCAGTCTCACTACCGCCGTAAACCTGCATCTGCCGACCATTACTCAGCTGTGCTGTTGCTCGGAAGCGGCCCCAGAGGTAGCCGTTGAGGCCACCGCAAGCGAGTTTGACCTGTTCCCAGCTAATCGAGCGCTTCACGTCAGGGATGCTGTAGGTGGCTCGGATCAGCTCTTTACCGTCGCGGGCTTTCCAGGGTGGTGTCTTGACCGAGTAGAAGGTGACAAGCAGCTTGCGGGCCATCGCTGCGCCTTTGACCGCCTCGACCAGGGGAGCTCCGACAATTGCGCCGACATCACGGTTCTCTAGTAGCTGGTATTGTGTCAGCGTCTGCACCAGCGCAGGCTTGAGGAGTTGCTCGGGTCCACTGAGCACCAAGCGCTCGTTTTCGACAGTGCGGTCAGGTTGGATCTCCACGGTGCGAGCTTTGCCCAAGGCCTGCTCTTGCACCATGCGCTGCGTGGCTAGGTAAGACTCAATCGAGCCTGCTACGACATAACCTGCCTCGACACAAGCATCGAAGGCCTCGTCGAAGAATTCCTCGACAAAGTTCTGCACAAACTGGTTATCGATCGACTCGATTTTGTTCTCGAACGCCTGGGCAAAGCTCCAGGGCTGCGAGTTTTGCTCGCCCCACTTCGCGAGTTTCTCGGCATCCCCGCCAAACAGGGCCAGGCCAAACTTATTGCCAGGCTGTTTCAACCACCGCCGCACATTCTTGTAGAGCCACAGGATCCCAGCTTGAACTGCACTTCTCAGCCCTGACTGCACCACCACTTGCAAATTGCCGATGAACTCCTCCATCGCTTCTTCGCCCACCTCCTTGAGTACATAAGCACCCATCGGAGCATTGAAGGAGAAGATCACCGCGCCGGGCAGAATCCCACAGCTCAACCAGCCCACGGCATTTCCCGCGAGCCCACCTAGCAGGCCCCCAAAGCTATCCCAGAGGTTTTTCATCTGGGCATCAATGGAGGGGTCTGTGGTGTTCCAGTTGAATTGCCAGATGTACTGCACCGTGGAAGTGAACAGCCCCCACAAACTGGTCAGGGTAAACGCGCCGATGCCAAACAGCAGCGAGAGACCTGAGGTCAGCAGGCGAGCAGCTCGACCCAGGAAACCCAGCACATTGAAGCCGCCCTCTGAGCCCCGAGAGGCTAGGTTACGAGTGCCTACCGTGTTCTTGATGAGCTTGCCGGGTAGCTCACTCTTGAGCAGCTTCAACGCTAGAGCCATTAGCGCGATCCTCCGCTCGGCGTCTCATCCGCTGGCGGTTTATCGCTAGTGTTGCCAATTTCCTTGATCTGCGGTCGGCGCTCGTAATTACGACCGTAGGGGTGCTGTGTATCGGTGATGCCTGAGGTCGTGGTGAAGCCGGTTTCTGCTTGCTCCAGAAAGGTGCTGAATTTGGATTTTGCCCCGTCATCATCCGACTTGGGCTCAGTGTCTGAGAACTTGACCGCTCGCTTCAAGATGTCGAGGATTTGCGCCCCCATCGGTTGTTTGGGATCTAGCTTCTGCCAGAAGGCGGCTCTGATAATTGCAGCCGCTTGTACCAAATCAAGCAAATCATCTTTGAGTGTGCGTTCCTGCTTCAGGTGAAAGGCTTTGATTTTCTGCTTAGATTCCTTCAGAATCTTGGCGAGGTCGTTCTTATTCAGATCATTGGCATCGACCGCTGGAACTGTGAAGGTTAACGGGATTTCTGTTTGTTTATCCTCACCCTCATAACCGAGATATTCAGAGTTTGCCCGAGTGTACAGTAGGGCTTGGGCTGAGGTTTGAGCCACGGCACCCGTTTGGATCAAGTTGCGCAAGCCTAAGTTGGTATGCACTTCGCTGTTCGCCTGTAATTGAATCAATAGAGCAATGATTTCGGTGAGCGCTTCAGCGATGTTGGGAATAATCACCTTTGTTGGCTGATTTCCCTCTTTCACATAGTCAGCATCCTCAATCTCGATCTTGGTTTGGAAGCGCCCAATAACAGCATCAAATTGCTCAATCTGCCAGGCCAGGAGTTCTGCTAAGCTGGGCAGCTTTTTAGTATTAGTTGGGCTGTATTTTCCCCAGATGCCATCAGTTTTATCGTCCTCTTTATCGAGCAACGTTTCGGGTACCTCTGCCGGGAAAACGCCATAGCCTGCACGATGATAGGGAGCTGCAGCTAAGTTCTTGAGGTACTCCAACAGGTTATGCGTCTCAACCTCGTTGATTTTCTCCTCACCCTTTTCCTCGGTGTACTGAACCTCTGCGGCTGTTTTTAGCTCAGCCTCAAAGTTTTTCTTCAGCTTAAGTTGGTCTTCCGTTCCCCAACTATCACCCCCCAATACTTTGTAAATGCGCTCGATTCTACAGCCCAGTTTGCGCAGCTCCAAAATTTGCGCAAAGTTCAAAGCAGCAGAAGTATCTGTTCCTTTGATGATTTTGACGGTCTGTTCCTCTGTCTCGAATTCAGCGCCTTTGCAGGCCTTAAAGACCGTTACTTTGAGGTCTGAAACGTCCATACCGCCTCCTACGCCTGCTCTGGCTGCGGGGATTGTGAATGAGAACGCATAGCTAGTCTTTCCGGTTTTCGCGATAGCTACAGCTGCGGTGTTACCGGTGGTGGTGCGAACTGAAGATATTGACAACGTGGGGACTGGCCCTGGATCGCCATCCTTGCCATCTTTGCCATCCCGCCCGTTCCTCGCAGGCTTGGCATCTCTGCCAGGTCTGCCGCTAATGCCTACGCCATCCTTGCCGTTCTTACCTGGCTTGCCGTCCTTACCATCACGCGCCGGTTTCGCGTCACGACCGTCTTTGCCATCCCGCCCATTACTCGCAGGCTTCGCGTCGCGCCCGTTCCTGCCATCCCGCCCGTTTCTTGCAGGCTTCGCGTCGCGCCCATTGCGGCCATTGGTGCCGTTCCGACCATCGCGGCCATTTCTACCGTCACGGCCTCTACCACTGCCTCTAAGCTTTGAAAGCGCTTTCAAAATCTCTGCAATCGCTTTCAAAATTTCAGCGACTCGCCGAATTAATCCATTGATTTCTATTTTTAGATTCAGGGCTAGTGCTAGCGCTCTTGAAGCTTTGGCGTCTACTTCATTGATGCGGCCAATCAACTTCTGCACTAAAGTCGCTAAATCCCTTAAATCTCGCACCAAGCGAGCCACATCACCCTGCAAACCTTTGATGTCACCCTCTAAACGATCCACCCTTGATTGCAGCTTAAACAGGATGCCAAGTATCCTGCTAATTTCGCGCTCTAGCCCAGCTACCCGCTCCTCTAGAGCTGTAACCCTAGCAGGCAGAGACAGCAAAGCAGCAATCAGATTAAACAGCTCAGACAATCGCCTTAATGCTTGCTCTGCAACACTCAACGCTTGCTCTGCTAAAGCCTTTGCAAGCTGAGCCAAAGCCTTTGCAGCTTCTGCCAGAGTAATTGCCTTACGGATATCAGGATAAAGCTCAGCCTTAGCTCTGGCAACGGCTTTGGCGATGATGCGTTCCTCGTCGATTGGCTCGCAGCAACTGGGCATTATTTACACCTCTTACAGCAATATCCGGGATAGTAAGGGGATGGGCATTTGACACAACCCTCCGGGCAATCGTCATCACAAGTGCCTTCAGCCGTAGGGCAAGTGTCGTAGTAGTCTGAACTCCACACGATGCCGTTTTTATCTCGAATATGCAAACGGCACTGATAAACATCTGGATCGTCATTCGGATCCATCGGCAAGACCTTACAGGATTGCGGGTTATTGTCGTTAGCATTACCAGCAAAAAAGTCGCTTGGTCCATCTTTGCCGGTGTAGTAACAGCCCCACTCTCGACCACTAATGCCTTCTAATACTAGTTTGATGATGCGTACCGGACCTCGGATATTAATCCGGGCTGCATCACCATACTGATGCTCTCGATTCAGACAGACAATCTTATAACGAACATCCTCCTTCAATCCTTTCTCTAGAAGTTTGCGTTCTGTATCCCAACTCACAGGAGTAGGGGAAATCTCAAGCTTTACCTTAGCGCCCGTTGGCAAATTCACCGTAACTTTTGCCCTCTCTTTCCCGGCACAAATCGCCATCGATTAAAGCCCTTTGCCTGCTTTGTAGTGTGCATTGATTCGATTAGCTGGTAGAGCCGTGCTGTAGATCGCGACTTCATCAATTACAGCCTTGAGGTGGCGCACGCCTGGCCCTGCTCCAATCAAAATCGGGCCAGTAGGCGGGATGTAACGCAAAGTTCTTTTGAAGACACATCTCCCATCCAAGTAGAGAAAGAAGTCTTCAAATTGTCGAGTAATCACGACATGATGCTTTGTTTGGCCTAGCGGTTGATAGGTAGGCAGCCAGTCCACATACTCGGAAATGCCTGTGAAATAATCACCAGCCTGGTCATAGTTGCTGCCATTGCCAACACCAAAACCATAACCATCGATTCTCGCGCCCAGATGCACGATTGAGCCCTGAACGCTGGGGGCTTTAAGTTGTACCCAGGCCTCTATCGTTGCATCCTCACGGTTGTAAAAGCGTGGCACAACGATTCTTGAATCCACACCATTAAAAGAGGCTGCGCCATCGTCATCCGTGTCTAGTAAGCCAGGTACTCCTAGCGTGACGTTCTCATAGGCTCCGTGCCGGTCGTAGCCAGAACTATCCAGCGCTACCATTCCATCTGTTTCACTCAGGCGAAAGTAATAGTCGGGATAATCGAGCAAAACTTGTGCTTTATAGTCTTGCCTAATGGCTTCAAAATCAACACCCCCTCCACTCCCACCGAGGAACTCCTTACGGATGTGATGGAGGACGCCTGTTGCTTCATCTTCAATGGGAATCAAATCTCCAGCCGATGCTTTCTCTTTAGGTGGCAACTCATGAACCTGCATTTGCCCACCTCTAGTTCGCGTAGGTGTCGGGCGACATCATGGGAACGCTGGTCTCTTTCAGCAAGCGCACCTCGATATCGTGGCGGCTGTAGACCCGGCTGTTCTCCGAGACAATCGAATAGTTAAAAGTGGGGTCATGCACAACCACCACATTTCTCGTCGCTGGGTCGATTGCCCGGCTAGCCTCGCTAAATTCCACCAAGCCTAAAAGCACCAGTGCAACAAACAATTCTTCAGCGGTGTCTGTTGCGCCTGGCGTGTAGGTATAACCCGCAGCTGCAAGCTTTGTTTGCAAGTCTGCTTTGGCGATTGTGAATGCGTTATTAGTCTGAGTGAAACCTGCACCAAAGAACTCAGTGACTGTTTTCTCCGCCATGATTGCCCCTATTTGAAAAGCTCGGGTGATAGGTGCTCAACCGTAGAAGGCAACAGGAGGTTAAGGATAAGCGTATGCATAGAGTAAGGCACTTTTTTCTCAATCGCCACAGTATAGGCCCAGTAAAACCCTTGGATTTTTGACCAGTTCTTCTGATTTGCGAAGGTGAGAGGCTCGCCTAACTCATTGATGATGGGCTCGCCTGACTCGCTGGTCAGATGTCCCTCTTGATAGGTAAGAAAACGCAGCAGCAGAGCGGTAAGCAACTGCTCTGCTGTGTTGTGGCCTGTAGGGGTAAAGCCGACGTTAACTAGATTTGCTTTTTGAACAGTAAAGCTATTTGCATCTTGGCTGAAGCTAGATCCAAACAGCTCGGAGTATGTGAAACGAGCCATATGCGTTTCCAAATGCCCTTAGGGTAGCCCAGTTGAGCTGTGTAAACCTAATTGCTGCATTCATCAATTGACTTGAAGGTGATGGAGTTTTCTCTTGATGAAAGTGATTAGCTCTTATTCTCTCTCGCATTCGTGCTCTATGGCCTCCAAGACCAATTGGATCTGTAAACTAAATTTACGCCTGAAACTTCTTTCCATGCCCTAGGCTCCCACATTAATTTCTTTTTATTCTTCGTCTTACTATATTTAAAGCCTTCATCTAATGAATCAAATACCTCTTTCGTAATGTATGTATGGTATGGGCTGTTTCGAATACCACTCAGTTTAGCAGCAACGTTTGGAGCACGTCCTACCCACACTAAATCATTGTTGTCTTGAATACCACTTCGAACTACTAAAACCTTACTTGTGTCTATCCCAACACATTGAGCGAGTTTAAACGTCCCTCTGCTAAGGCTAGAATATTTAGCCTCAAGTTTAGGTTTAATGATGTTCAAAAAGGCATAGTTGATGTTGAACGCGCACTTTACAGCTGAAAAATTTTTAGAGCGGCCTAGGAAAACTCCCATAACTCGATCGCCATCAAAGCTACGGATGCTACCACCTCGTGCTCTGATGATTCTCGATGTACACCTTAGAAAGCTCTTAAATACCTTAGCTGATACTCGACGATCTTGCTGCATTGCCAATTCAGTTGAATCTGCGAGATCTGCATAAAGCATCGTTGCATTGAGTCTGACAGCACCACCTGTTAAAGTAACATTTTTAGTCCTAGGGACAACTATACCACCACGGATATTCCATTCTTGGTTGAGGGTGATATTAACATCTAAGGCTAGATCATCTATCAGTGCCACTCAGTTCACCTTTTCCATTGATACATTGGTTACTTAGAGCCATGTATAGCTACAACCTTCCGAATCTCGTTACAGATTGGTGCTACACGAGCTTGTAGCGTATTTAAATCGCCTGGAGCATAACTCAATATTGTGATACCTAGAAGATCAGAAGGAATCTTTATATCTACGCCGCGAGCTTTAACTATGATTGTTCTCGCACGTCCTAAAGCACCCATAAATAGACCAAGCTCAAATACTACGTTATCGCGTGGAGCTGCTCTTTCTAGGCCGCGACTGACTATAGCATCGTCATGACCTAACACAAGAACTGCAAAATCTGAAACTTCTACAATCCTTGTGAGATCCTCAATTGTGGAACGAGAGGCTTGAAAGATGCCATCTGTCCAAACGTTAGTTAACAGATTGTCGTGGGATAAGCCAGTTTGAATTTCTCGTGCAATGTTAAGTGTTTCTGCCGACGAGCCAATAAAGATGATTGGTTGTGGATTAGGTTGGGTAACATATTTACTACGCTCGCGTAGCCGCTCAGCTAGCTCTAATGCAAGCCGTCGCCAAAGTTTAGGAAAGCTGTTGGCCAAAGTAGTGAAAGCAGGCTCAGTGATTTTTGCAACAACTGTCTGCTCGACTGCTCGATTGGTTGCGCTTCGCCTCGCTGTTGGGTCAATTAAAGCCATCTCTCCGATGTGACACCCTGAGCCTCTACAAGCGACCAGACGTCCATTGATAAGAACACACACCTTTCCCGTGAGTATGAGATATATCTCGGAATCAATATCTCCCTGCGTTATAATATCTTGGCCGATTTCAAATTGTTGCAACTCACTCACAGAAGAAAGGACTATTGCAAGTGATTCATCATCCTGTACAATGTTCTGTTTGCAAATTGCTGTTATTAATCGACGGGTACCATCTTCGCCCTTGAAACGGCTTAGCACGTTTATCTCCTATGGGGGATATTCTTTAACCCATTCGAGGCAGTGAGGTGTTGAAGTGTACTTCTAAATTTCTAAGCTTCAGTTCCGATACCTGTTCTGCAGGCCAGGGCCTACAACCTCTTTCACCATACATCTCTTCTCCTTTACACACGACGGAGCTAATTTAAACCCCACATCGAGACTCCTTAACTTCATTCAATCTAGACTTTTTAGCCAAGAATTAAAATCGTCTGCCAAGGGTTACAAAGTACAAGGGCCGTTTGCTAATAGGCAAAGAGAATTGAGGTTTTAACTTAAAAATTCTGGATTATAAAGCTAGCTAGCTTATCATACTGTGCATCCATTTTCTTCATCAGAGTAGTCTGATCTCGCGCCCATGTTCTACTCTTAACATTATCGCGTGTTGGTTTTGCTTGTGGCAGGTATTTGATCGGGATGTTCTGAACAATGCTATCGGGTGCCATTACATTCAAGTCTTCGATACTTGCAACAGGTTCTGGGCCGATAAAATCTGGAATAGCAGAATATGCTTTAATGCTTTTTAATTTGGGGATCAACTCATTATTAATAGAAAACCTCACTTTCGCAAATTGAGCTTGATCTGCACCTGTTTTTGAGACCTGTTTTGAACCAACTTTTTTTCTAGTGTCAAATCCATTAAAAATCCAACCGCCAAATTTCGGCTGTCCCTTGTGAGGTATTATTTGGTCGTACGAATTGGATTGAAGGTAGCGAGCTTTACCTTGCTCCCAGTCTTCTATAAATCTAGGCAAAACCTGTCCAATTAGACCTACACAGTATGCAGAAAATAAATCAGGCGTACACGGAACAAGAAAATAATCTGAGGAGTACAAAGCCGCTCTGACAAGAGTGTTAAAGGACGGCGGTAGATCTATCAGCACGAAATCGTACTGTTTGCCAAATTCTCTCTCTACTGAGTTGATTAAGCTTGATGGCATTAAGAAACGATATAAACCTGCTCCTCCAATTACATCAGTCCCCACGTTCAAAATGTCAGAAAAATTATTAAGCCAGAAATCACCAGGTACAATATCAAGTTTCCCGTTTAAAGGACCACGCTTGGGTTTAGCAATATGTGGCTTTCCCGGAGCATTTTGCTGAATGTATGGCAAAGCAAAAGCTCGTATTGTCTTGCCGTAAGGTAACTCCTGAGAACTCTCTAGATACTGTGAAAACTCCTCATCTCCCAATGCAGCAATAGATAAATTGCACTGAGGATCGAAGTCAATCACTAATACTGCCTTATCTTGCTCTGCTAATGATGTCGCTAAATTCCAAAGCGTCGTCGTTTTGCCAACGCCACCTTTATTATTGAATAGCGCGATCACTTTTGCCATTGAACCTTCCTTTTTTCTAAGCCAGTGCAGAATTTGCCTGCACTGGAACACTGGCCCTGACTGTAATTGCCTTACAGGCATTGGAAAATCAGCATATCTCGTTCTCCAATTTCCTACAGCAGCAGGACTAACACTTGCTAGTTGGGCTATTTCATATAGCCCAATCAAATCGTCATTATGCATCGACCTCTATAAGAAGCTGTAATCAGATGGATAACACCTTCAATAAGTGTGAACGCTGTTCACAAAATTGTCAAGGAATTTGTGAACAGCGTTCACAGGCTTGCAACTGAGGCTGCCTCAGCTACTGGACAACTAATTGCGAAGACTGCAATAGGTCAACGCTGGAATGCGTGTTTGAGGCTCCTATATCCCCTGAAGATTACGCTGTAGTACGTCAGGTCGAAGGATGTGCTAGTCCAAATTTGGGCCAGGGCTTGTAGTACACCTGCATCTAGCTCCTTGCCCTACCGTGAAGCCCGCATGACAGTAGGCAATTGTTGTTGAGAGTTATCGATTTCAGTTTCTAGACCAGGGAATGCTATGCAGACCAATCTTTACAGAGGGTTTTGGCTTGTTTAATAACTCCTGATTTGCTTTCTCTTGCTTATCAGGTAGATAGCCATATTTCCGAAGTAGACGTTTGATGATGGCGCGGAGTTTGGCTCCTACAGCTTTTCATTCTGTCCAATTAATAGTGGCACTACGAAGCTAGACATTTACTAAATCTTCAATCATCACCCATCAGAACCATGAAATTCTAACTAATATGCTGACATGGCTGGATTTCTGGGAATATTTTAGCAATATGTGCTGAGGCTAAACCCGTTCGGCTATGAGCAAAAAAGACCTGAGTGAAGCCGATATCTGCGATCGCTACATTACTCCTGCACTCTATGAGGCAGGTTGGAAAAAGAGCCAGGTTCGCCGAGAGTATTACTTCACAGACGGTCAAATGATTGTTCGAGGTCAGATGACAGTCCGGGGAGACAGGAAGTTCGCGGACTATCTGCTGTTCTACCAATCGAACCAGCCGATTGCAGTGATTGAGGCGAAGGACAATAACCGTAGCGTTGGAGCAGGGATCCAGCAAGCTTTGCGCTATGCGGCTGCTCTACAGGTTCCGTTTGTCTTTTCTTCTAATGGAGATGCCTTTTTATTTCATGACAGAAGTGGCACTTATAGCCAGGTTGAGCAGCAGATCGGGTTGGATGCGTTTCCATCGCCTGATGAGCTGTGGGAGCGATATAAGCAGTGGAAAAACCTGCAAAACGCTAGCGAAGATTTGCTGACTTCTTCCTATTTCATTGAGATTGGGGGGAAGGAACCTCGCTACTATCAGCAGCTTGCAGTCAATCGCACCGTTGAGGCGATCGCTCGTGGTCAAAAGCGGTGTTTGCTGGTGATGGCAACTGGAGCAGGCAAAACTTACACGGTTTTCAACATTATCTGGCGATTGTGGAAGACGAAGGTTTCGAGGCGGATTTTATTCCTTGCGGATCGCAATGCCCTGGTGGATCAGACGATCGTGAATGACTTTCGTCCCTTTGGGGAGGTAATGACCAAGCTTGATCGCAGGCTGGTGGATGAGACTGGGCGGATCAATACCTCTTACGAGATCTATCTGGGGCTGTATCAGTCGATTATCGGCAATGAGGAGCGAGACAACCTTTATGAAAAGTTCGATCGCGATTTCTTCGATCTGGTGGTGATTGACGAGTGTCACCGGGGCAGTGCGGCAGATGATTCTAATTGGCGGCAGGTGCTTGATTACTTTTCAGATGCGATTCAGGTGGGCTTGACCGCCACGCCCAAAGAAACCAAGTACGTCTCGAATATTGACTACTTCGGCGTGCCTATCTTCAAGTACTCTCTGAAACAGGGGATTGAAGACGGCTTTCTTGCTCCGTTTCGCCGGATTCAAGTTGACCTAGATAAAGACCTAGAAGGCTGGACTCCAGAATCAGGAGAGTACGATGACCAGGGTCAACTGATTGAGGAGCGAGACTACAACCTGAGGGACTACGATCGCACGGTTGTGTTTGACCAACGAACTCAACGAGTGGCGGAGTATGTCACCCAGTTTCTCCATGATGGCGATCCAATGCGAAAAACAATTGTTTTTTGTGAGGATATTGACCACGCAGAACGGATGAGGGGAGCGATCGCCAACGTCACACTCAACCGGGAATTGATCCAAAAAGATCACCGTTATGTCATGCGAATTACGGGCGATGAGAAGGAGGGCAAAGCACAACTCGACAACTTCATCAACCCTAAAGAAACGTATCCGGTGATTGCTACAACCTCTAAGCTGATGACAACGGGGGTGGATGCTCAGACCTGTCATGTGATTGTGTTAGATCAGCGCATCCAGTCGATGACGGAGTTTAAGCAGATTATCGGTCGGGGCACTCGTCTTCGCCCGGATTACGACAAAAATTTCTTCACGATTATTGATTTTCGAGGGGCAACTCAGCTTTTTGAAGACCAGGATTGGGATGGTCCGCCAATGCAGGACGAGGATTTTGGCAAGGGAGGCCAATCATCTGATCCCGATCGAGAAGGGAAAACGGATGGGGGAGATGAAGAAGACGGAGGAGATAAGGGAGAGCGAATTAAGTATCAGGTGGGTCGTCAGGAGTTCCAGGTTGCGAAGGAGCGAGTAAGCTATTACGACAAGGATGGCAAACTCACAACCGAATCGCTGAAGGACTATACCCGCCGCACGGTGAATGAGACATATCAGTCTCTAGATAGCTTCCTTAATAAGTGGAATAAAGCCGATCGCAAGCAAGCGATTCTCGATGAGTTGAAAGCGCATGGAGTGATTTTAGAAGCTTTGGAGGGCATGGTTGGTAAGGATTATGACCTCTTCGACTTAATCTGCCATGTGGCGTTTGATCGCCCACCTCTGACCCGCAAGGAACGGGCTGAAAAGGTTCGTAAACAGGATATGTTTGCGAAGTACGGTGAAATGGCTCGTGCAGTCTTAGTTGCTTTGCTGGATAAGTACGCGGATCAGGGGGTTGTGTCGATCGAAGACAAAACCGTTTTGCAGCTTGACCCGTTTGCGAAACTGGGAACTCCGGTGGAGTTAGTTAAAAGTTTTGGCGGCAAGAAGCAGTATCAAGCCGCGATTCAAGAGCTAGAGCAACTGCTGTACGAAGACCAGGGCGCTTGAGGCTTTTACCTAACTAGGGTACAACTGTCTTTTAGTTTGAGTGAGAGAACATCGGTATGTCGCTGAGTGCCACCATCAAATCTATCCAAGACATCATGCGAAAAGATGTAGGGGTAGATGGCGATGCCCAGCGCATTGGACAGTTGGGCTGGATGCTGTTTTACAAAATCTTCAGCGACCAGGACACGGAGTTAGAGATCAACCAGGATGACTATGATTCTCCGATTCCGTCGGATTTGCGGTGGGATGAGTGGGCAGACAGCACCAAGCTGGGTAAACGTGCGCCAACTGGAGATGACCTGCTGAAGCTGATCGATGGGCAGTTATTCCCCCAGCTGAAGGCACTCGATGGCAAGGACTTGGAGGGTATTGCTCAGGAGCGGGCGTTATTGCTGCGGAGCGTATTTGAGGATGCCTACAACTACATGAAGTCGGGCACGCTGCTGCGACAGGTAGTAGACAAGATTAACGAGAGCATTGACTTTAACCAGTCGAAAACTCGCAATCTGTTTGGCGATCTCTACGAACAGATTCTTAAAGACCTCCAGAGTGCCGGAAATGCAGGTGAGTTTTATACACCTCGTGCCGTGACTCAGTTTGCGGTGGACATGGTGAATCCGCAACTGGGCGAGAAGGTGCTTGACCCGGCCTGTGGCACGGGAGGCTTTTTGACTTGTGCTTACGAACATTTGAAGCAGCAGGCAAAATCGACGAAGGAGTTGGAACTGGCAAAGCGAAGCGTTTTTGGTGTGGAGAAGAAGCAACTGCCACACCTGCTTTGTGTCACCAACATGATGGTGCATGGCATTGAGGTGCCGACGAACGTGCGCCACGATAATACGCTCCGCAAGCCGCTGAGAGACTATGGGCGCGAGGATCAGGTGGAGGTTGTGGTGACGAACCCTCCCTTTGGTGGCATGGAGGAGGATGGAATTGAGCGGGGCTTTCCGACTGAGTTTCAGACGCGGGAAACGGCAGACCTGTTTCTAGTGCTGGTGATGGAGCTGCTGAAGGATAGCGGCAGAGCGGCAATCGTCCTTCCCGATGGCACGTTGTTTGGCGAGGGCATCAAGACTCGCGTTAAAGAAAAGCTGCTGCGGAACTGCAATCTACATACGATCGTCCGACTGCCGAATGGTGTGTTTAGCCCCTACACCAGCATTCGCACCAACATCCTGTTTTTCACGAAGGGCAAGCCCACGACTGAGGTCTGGTATTACGAGCATCCCTACCCGCCAGGGGCAAAGTCTTACAACAAGACAAAGCCGATGCGGATTGAGGAGTTTGAGACGGAAAAAGCCTGGTGGAACAACCGCGAGGAAACCGAGTATGCCTGGAAGGTGTCGGTGGAAACGATCGCCGCTAATGGATACAACCTGGACATCAAGAACCCAAATGCGGTAGGAGCTAGCCACGAAGACCCGCTGTTGCTGCTGGCGCAATATCAGGAAGCAGCAGCAACAGCAGACCAAGCGCGACTGGCATTAAAGACAGCATTGCAAGCGTGTTTAGAGCAATCAGCAGGATAAGGACGCATGGAAACATTGAATTGGATGGATAGGATCACGGCAGCGTTGGCAATCGCCATTTTTGCAGGTGGATTATTCATGCTCGTGTCGGGTGCGTGGTCTGCACGAGATAAATAAGCGCAATGGATCTCCAAACCTTTCTAGCAAACTTCGATACGATCGCTGAAGCTCCCAACGGTATCCCAAAACTGCGATCTCTCATCCTCGATCTGGCAGTGAGGGGAAAGTTAGCCCCTCAAAATTTAGAAGATGAACCTTTAGAAAAAATATTGAAGCAGGTCAAATTAAAAAAAGAGAAATTAGTTGAAGGGAAAAAGCTCAGAAGGGATGTGCAGTTCCCTGACATTAAGGATACTGAGGTCAGTTTTGAGATTCCATCGAGCTGGACTTGGGTTAGGCTGCAGGATATTGCTTTAAAGATAACTGATGGTGAGCATCTCTCTCCTAATAAAGCATCTTCTGGCGTGCCCTTATTAACAGCAAAAAATGTTCTTGAGCAGGGTTTATCCTTCAATAATATTCAGTATATCTCCGCCAAAGATGCTCAGAAATCCAGGTTGCGTTGTGATCCAGAATTTGGTGATGTATTAATTTGTAGCCGAGGCACAATAGGGCGAACTGCCATAGTTGACACCATAGATCTCTTTTGCTTGATGGGAAGTGTAATACTTATTAAGCCTTCAGAGGCAATTCTTGGTGAATATTTAAAGCATTACTTGTCTAAGGAATCCACGCGAACTCTACTTCAAAGAATGTCTGGAGCTACGGCCGTTAAAGCTTTATACTTGAAGGATGTTATTAGTTGCCCTATTCCCCTTCCGTCTATAGCTGAGCAGAAGCGAATTATTAAGAAGGTAGATGAGTTGATGGCGTTGTGCGATCGCCTTCAAGCTGCCAAGCAAACGCGAGACAACCTGCGGCAAAAACTGAGGGGAAGTGCGATTAATTCTCTCATGAAGGCCGAAACGGATGAGGAGTTGAAGAAGGGATGGGCGATTGTTCGCGATAACTGGCAGACTCTCAGCCAAAAGCCCGAAGATGTGGATGATTTGCGGCGATCAGTTTTGCAATTGGCTATGCGGGGAAAACTTGTTTCTCAAAGTATAGATGATGAAAATATAGATGCTCTGCTTATAAAAGCAGAACAGTATCAACCAAAGTATAAGCCTAGTGAAAAAGACTATGTAGCAGACACTATTAATGATAGCTACTTTACTTTCTATGAACTCCCCAAAAGCTGGAAATGGCTAAGATTAAGAGAGTTATCTAGTTCTATGGCAAATGGTTTGTACAAGCCTGCCAGCTTCTATTCAGATGAAGGTATAGCAAGTATTAGAATGTTCAATATTCAAAATGGTCATTTGCTTCTTGATCAGTTAAAGAGAATTAATGTCACCAATGAAGAGTATTCTACTTATCAATTAGCTTATGGGGATATAGTTGTTAACAGAGTTAATAGTAGAGAATTAGTTGGTAAGTCTGCGATTGTAGATGTAGTTAACGAGCCTATGGTTTATGAGGCAATGAACATCCGTGTCAGGCTTATTCCTAGCGTTACGTTTCCTCACTATATCAATTTGGTTTTATTAAATGGAAGTTCTAGAAAACTATTCTTCAATGTGGCAAAACAAGCTTCTGGCCAAGCTTCTGTTAGTCAACCTCAAGTTGGTAGCCTTCCGATTCCTTTTCCACCACTTGCTGAACAGAAACGGATTGTCGCCAAAGTGGATGAACTGATGCAGATGTGTGATCGGCTTGAAGAAAGTTTGTGCCAGAGTCAGCAACGAGCAGAAGCCTTAGCTGCATCCGCTATAAGCCAACTAGCAATTTGACACCAGTAGGTTAAGCAGACAATCATTGCCACTCTGTAAACGGCAAGCACTATCTTGCTAAAAGCCCAGATACAGATATAGGGAAGCTGAATGTCCAGCCTCATCAATCAGCCTAGCGATCGTTAGTTGCTTCGCATTTACCTGGATATACGACCACCGCGCATCTTTCGGCACCCAGAAGACATTCATTACATCTAAAGAAGCGCTCAAAGCTATCGTCTAGAGCAATGCATGAAGGCCAGCGCATCTCTACACTGGCCTACAGCACAAGCAGCAGTTCAGTTGCTGACCTTTAGATTCTTCTGCGCTTGCCTCTCCAAATACCCGCAGGAAATCCA
This sequence comes from Leptolyngbya sp. FACHB-261, assembly GCF_014696065.1. Lineage (NCBI taxonomy): Bacteria > Bacillati > Cyanobacteriota > Cyanophyceae > Leptolyngbyales > Leptolyngbyaceae > Leptolyngbya > Leptolyngbya sp. FACHB-261. The sequence goes on from NZ_JACJPL010000013.1 coordinate 19,011, forward strand.
GTATTCCACCCCAAGCCCCCAGCTCTCAGCTCGCACCAGTGCTTCATATTCCCCTTGCTCGTTTCGCCTGGTGTCTAGTACGGTCAGGTCTTTACCTCGACAGGTGACAGCAATTGCTCCAGCAGGCGCATTGCGTTTGTAGCGACACACATCACCTTTGCGCAGCGCTACGGCTCTACGACGTTTGGTCATGGGTAGAGGTGGCTGATCACGCTGATCAGAGTTGGCGAAAGTGAGATCAGCAGCCTCTTGTGACAGTTGCTGATCGTTAAGCTGCTCGCTCAACTCATTTTTGGGCGTTTTATTGGAGCAATTGGAGAAAGTTGGAGAAACAGTTGGAGAAACTTCTCCTTGCCCTGTCTGCGTTTCAGCCGTTTCTCCAACTGGTTGGGCCTTTTGCGGTGGGTGGGTGAGATCAGCGGTACGAAGATCAGTGAACACGGGTGTACTGATATGACAGTTTGCATTAGGCTGATCGCTGATCTGAGGATCACTAGAGGAAAAAATGTTGTTTTTTGTTGGAGCAACGCCTGAATCGCTTGCTGTGTCTGTCTTTGCTTTCTCCAACAATTCTCCAATTTCTCCAACTGGCCTTGTAGCCGTGCGGGTTTGAGGCCCCTCTTTCTCCAACGATTCTCCAACTAGGCGACTGCGGTGATAGGTTGCTGGCGTTCCTCTACGACCTCCCTGCTTGCTGATTAGGTCGTCAGCTTGCAGCCGTCCTAAAACTGTTGCAGCCGATTTGATCGGCAACTGGCAGGCGATGGCGATCTGCTCCACAGTGCCCGAGCCAAACTCGTTGAGGTAATCCAGAACGCGCTCGCGCTGGTCCCGGTTGACAGCAGGCTTCCACTGCCCGAGCAACCGCCAAGTTAGCGTGTCTGGATTCAGCCGGATTTGTAAGTCGAGTTTGCCGTAGCCGTGTTCAACGAACAGTCGATGAGTGTCGCCCTCAGTGCCTAGAATCCAGGTCCCTCGACAAGTGGCCCGAATGGCGCTGCTACCTCGAATTGTCTCGAACACATCCAGCTCGCTCGCGTTGCTGACGTTCACCTTGGCAGTGTGGTGAATTAGCAGGATGGTCGCTGGTAGGTAGCTCGCCAACTCTTGTAGAGGTTCCAACGCTCGCGACATCTCTGCTGAGGACTCGGAGATTGAGTCGTCGCGAACGCGGCTAAGCGTGTCAAGGACGATCAGACGGGGCTGAATTTCCTCAGCCAGCTCAATTAGATAAGGCAACTGGCTGAGCTTGAATTTGTTGAGCCAGTAAATAGGTAAGCCCGCTCCCCATCCCTGGGCGAGCTCGCGCTCCTTGATTTTGATCTCTGAGTCCTCAAGGTTGACGTACAGAACAGGGCCTTGAGTCGTGGGTCGATCGAGAAACTTCTGACCTGTGCCCACAGCATGAGCCAAGGTCATGCCCATCAGCGATTTACCACCTCTAGGAGCGGTGGCCAATAGAAACAGCTCGTTAGAGGGCAGCAGATCGGGAACCAGCCAGTCAACATAGTTTGCTGCCCTAGCTAGCAACTGGTCATTGGTCACCAACCAAGCTCTCAGCGGATTCTGCACTGGTGTAGGGCTAGCTGAAGCTGAGGTTGCCTTGGGCTCTGGCTGGACACACTGCTCAGCTGCTTCCTGAAACTCCCCAACCCCAAAGCCAGCATTGAGCGCATTGCTAACGTCCCAGCCTTGAACGTGTGAGAACTTCTCGCGCCAAGGCACCTGCGCTATCCAACCCCGCTCACCTAAAGCCAAAGCAACTTTCTTTGCTCCTTCCTCGCCTGGTTGCAGTCCAGTCTTAGGATGGGGTGCGTCGTTGCGGTCGTAGAACGTTACCACTCGGCCTGGCAATCGCTCTAGTTCCTCGGTTGGCGGCACCGTTCCACAGCCACTAGTGAAGGTAGCTACAGCAACTGACTCACCAGCGATGTGCTCTCGCACTGCCCAACCCAGCAGGTAGGCATCCCACTCACCTTCACAGAGCCAAGTCACAGTTGCAGCCGTAGGCTTCCAGGTGAAGTAGACCACCGGTGGCACCCCGTATTGACTCCAGGGCATGTACTCCGGCGGTTGCTCTGATTCAGGCAGCCAAGGGGCGAGCCGCGACTTCTGATAATAAGCAGTGCCATCGCGATCAGCTGGGATGTGAAGCGCAATCGCCCAGAGCATTGGGCCATCTCGACCGCAGCGCTTCCGCACTAGGCCTAGACGGTAAGCCTTGATCATCTCGACCGTAATACCCCTGCGCTCTAGCCAAGTCCGAGCTGCTTCAGCAACTAGGCCCTGACCTAACAACCGCTGCTGCGCTTCCTTCACTTGTTGGGGAGCAATCGTAACCCGCTTAGCTGGTGCAGATGCGGTTATGTGATGAGTCAGAGCTGTGGGAATAGCTCGGTCTTTAGGAGATCCTAGCGATTCTCGAATGTGCTCTGTTGCGCAGCCTTTGAAGCATTTGTAGGCTCCTGTGGATGTTTCTACTCGCAAGCTTGGCCGCTTAGGCTTGTGATCAGATTGGCAGCTTGGACAAGGCACGTTCACCCAACCATTTCGGCTCTGGGGTTTGGGCAGTTCAAGATGTTTGCGAATGTCGAATTGCTCCCCTGTTGGGGAGGAAGAAAGATAAGTCATAATCACCCTAAGAATGTCTGTACTAGCGCTCGAACCCGAGCGCTTTTAGCTTTAGAAGCAGCCAGAAAAACACTGAAACCTAGGCAGTGAAGAGAGCCTAGGTTTCAGCCGTTGGGTATGTACGAATTCACGTGAGGGGCATGCCATGATCAAAACGCTCCTATCAACGATGGTGAGCAAGTTGCGAGCGCTCTGGCCTTGATAGCTGGCAGCTGCGGACAGAGCGCCGCAACTCCAAAATGATAGGAGTGGAAACAGATGTATAGGGTCCGTGGAATCCCTGAATCGGACCCTGCCAACTTGAACCCAAAAGCCGAAATTATAGAAGCTTCAGGATTCACCATCAGTCTCATTCTCAGACTCAGGTACAGCTGCAATTAGCCGAATGACCTGCTCCCAATCCTTGAGCACGGCTTGATATTCTTCACGGCGACGCTGTAGACGCTCGATACGCCTGTTCAGTCGCTGCAAATCTTCTTGGGCATCGGAGAGCTGATCGTTGCAGTCCTCGATCAGACTCCGCAAGGTTTTCCCATGAGTTCGAGGTCTAAGTCTTCGAGTGCTGGCTTCTTCGCCTTCACTCGCTCGCTCATTGGGGGAACTTCGCCCCGTGCGAGCCTCTCCACCAGTTCGCTCCGGCTCAGATTTACCGATGCTGCCCATTCGTCTAGATACCCGAGCGCCGTTGGGGTCATCAACAGGTAAACGCCCTTCTTGTTTTCCCCGTGCGCCCCGTGCTTCGTTTTCCTGGCCATTTCTGGGTTTCATCACATTACCTATACAAAAAATATCAAAGATCAACTTTACATATTATATATCTAATGCTAGCCTGACAGCCAAAGATTATATATCTAATCTTTTAAGGGCTCTGCCCTAACCACAGCCTGCAGAAGCTCTAAAACCTGCTTCTGCAAAGGTGGCCGGATCCCAGAGATCAGCGGCCATCACTTTTCTATTCATCAGAGCGAGATGCCTATGACCAACTGGCCCATTTACAGGGCAGCAGTCGCAATCCTGTCGGCTCTACAAGCCCACGGCTACGACATCCACAAACTCACCCAGCAGTCAGCTTGGGAGATCAACAGACCCGATGGCTCAGCTCACTACTTGCTGATCTGGCTACCCCGACCGGTCGAAGAGTGGGCACTGCTGCCCAACGACAGCAGCCCAGAGCATCAAGCCCTTTGGACCCTTATTCAAAACGCCTTGGAGACAAACCCATGAACGCAAATGACCTTGAACAGAAAAGCGAGCTTGAACAGAAGAGGCTCAACCCTTGGGCATTGGTGAGACTATTGCCAAAAATGCAGCGGGTAACTGTTGGCCGATTCCGCAAGCGCAGCGATGCAGATGGACATCTCCAAATCCTTCGGCAAACCGTGCCCCAAGCTGACTTCATCGTGGTTTGGGATGCTCAGGAGGCACACGACCTATAAGCAGCAAACCGCCTGATGAGCTGCTCTGACCCAGCAGCGAAACTTTCAGCCCCTCTGCTGGAAGTCGCGGATCGGGTTCAAACTGAGGCCTTCTATTAAGTCGCTACCCAGCAACCCTGTAACAGGCACAGATTTGGTATGAACTTGTAACCAATCAAATCTCCCCGAGCCTCCGAACCGGAAACGCAGTCTAAAAATTCATCCGTGGATACACAGAAACCTATTCACAGATTAAATCATAAAACTATTAATTGAAGTATTAACATGCGCAAAAACACTGAAACTCTAAAGCTATATTTCAAGGCTTATTGGTATGAAACTGGTATGAGTTCAAGGAGGAAATACGTTGAAAGCCTTGTCCGTAGGTGTTTCCAGGCGTTTATGGCCACGTTGACATCGTGGGGGTCACTGGTTCGAGTCCAGTTGTGTCCATGTAAGTGTAGTTGACACTGAAAAGTTAAGGCACTTTGTGTCCTCTATGCTCTCTCATTTAATTCAGAGGAAGCAATACTGAGTCTGTGATAAATATCTTTTGTCTATGAAAGCTGTAATACATGAAAACCTGGTAGATTTTGTCTTTAGAACGGAATCTATTACCGGTACGAGTATAAGAGACTACTCCTAAGTTGTTCATAGGATTGCTGTAAATCTTTAGTCCAGGATATTGAAACGATTAGGAATCTCAATGCCAGCTCTTTGGCTAATCGCTTTTGCTCGCTGGACAGCTTCTTTCAAAACTTCTGCTTCGTTCACGGTCAAAATTTTGTGATCGCGCATGAGCCAACGACCATTGCACATTACACTTTCAACGTTGTGCTCACGCATGGCATAGACCAGATTAGCAATTGGGTCGTGCATCGGTAGCATGGTGGCAGTATTGGGGTTCACGACAACCAAATCTGCTTTTTTCCCCACTTCCAAACTACCAATTTCGTCTTCCCACAGCAAAGCCTTAGCGCCATCACAGGTCACCATCGCTAGGATTTGTTCGGCAGGCATGACCATTGGATCTAGTAGCCGTCCTTTGTGAATGAGCGAGGCTAGCCACATGTCGTCGATTAGGGTCATGCGGTTGCTAGTGGGTGCGCCATCAGTCCCCAAAGCAACACAGATTCCGGCATCAATCATTTCGGGAATTTTGGCGAATCCTAAGACTCGGGTCGCTGCTGCTGGATTGTGCGAAACTTTCACATTACGCTTCGCGAATAGTTGAATTTCATCTTCAGTGAGCCAGACAGAATGAACAGCTAGGAAATTTTTGTCCAATACACCCAATTTATCCAGATGCGTTACCGTTGCCGCTCCCCGCGTGGCTTGGGCAAACTCATTTTCTTCTCGCAATTCTGCAACGTGCATATGAATGCCAGCTCCGTAGGAATCTGCTAGCTTTTTGGTGCGCACGATCAACTCATCGGAGTTGTTAAAGATGGTTCGCAGACCAAACCAAACCCGAATTCGGCCATTTGCTTTACCATGCCAGCGGTCGTAGTTGGCGATCTGTACGTCCAAGACGGCGTTGGTATCTTCTTGCCATTGGCTAGGTAGCCCCTCACCCATGTCCATGGTTGAACGAGTGAGGATGCCGCGTAATCCCAGTTCGGCCACACCCCGTCCCATGCTGTTTACAAACTGTCCTCCGGCCTCAGCAAAGCAAGTGACACCACTCCGAATTTGCTCGATTCCACACAGAAGAGTGCTGACGTAGCTGTCTTCCTCGCTCAAGTTACTCTCGTAGGGCCAAACCCGCTTGTGCAGCCAGGTTAACAGGTCCACATCATCGGCAAGGCCCCGCCCGAGTTGTTGAGACGTATGGACGTGAGTGTTGATTAAACCGGGCAGGATCCAGTGGCCCCTTAAGTCGATGGGTTCAGTTTCTCCATCAATTTCGTTGACCAGTTCACGGCTAGGGCCGATTTTGACAATCCGATCATCCGCAATCAGCACTGCACCATCGTTGTATTGATGGCGCTGGGCGTTCATTGTGACGACACCTGCATTCAGCAGTAAAAGGCGTTTACTCATCGGGTTGCCTTCCTAAATTTGGTTTTTACCGCAGTTGCCTTTGGTCGGAAGTCATTTGCTCGGCAACCTGAGCCAGTTATAAGCCCTAAATACCAGGGTGGGAATCTCTTTACCCTAACGACTTAATGACTGCAGGGAGGCTGGCATGACTCACTTGCAGCCATTAAGCCTTAAGTTTTGTAAACCCCTAAAACCCTATCGGGAAGCCGTGATATCGTCATGATGCGATTTGCAACGCTACGGCTACTGAGCCTTCGAGTAGTTCCTGAACTCTACTGATCATGGTTCTGAAGACACAACAGCAGGGCTCTAGTCAAAGAGAGAGCAACCTTTACTCTCTTCCCAATGTTTGGCTTAAACGGCTTTTCAACTCAGAGCGGCTCATTTCCTTAACGTCCGTTTTGATTGGATTGGCTATTTGGCTAGTTGTCACGTCTCTAAACTGGGTTGATCCCTTATTTTTGCCATCGCCCATTGCTGTTTGGGCTGCTTTTTTGGAGATTTTAAGGGACGGGTATAAAGGCAGTTCTCTCGCTTTTCACATCTACCAGAGTATGTATCGCTTGCTGGTAGCTCTGCTTCTAGCCATAGTGACTGCTGTACCTTTAGGCATGCTGAGTGGGGTTTCCAGCAAGGTTCGGGCTGCACTTGATCCGTGGATTGAATTTTACCGACCGCTACCGCCCCTAGCCTATTACACCCTATTGGTTATTTGGCTCGGTATTGAGAATGCGTCTAAGATCGCCCTGCTGTTTCTTGCAGCGTTTGCGCCTCTCTTTATTGCCGTAATTTCTGGGGTTCAGCGCATCCCCCAGGACCGAATTAATGGGGCTCGCTCCTTAGGCGCTTCTAACTGGCAAATTTTTATCTACGTTGTTTTTCCCTCTTGCTTACCTGAGCTATTTACAGGATTACGGACTGCTATTGGAGTTACCTATTCCACCCTGGTAGCTGCAGAGATGGTTGCAGCAGTTTCTGGAATCGGATGGATGGTGTTGGATGCCAGCAAGTTCTTACGAAGTGACGTAATTTTCGTTGGCATCATCATCATGGGCATCATCGCTGTACTTATTGATGCCTGTATTCGTTGGGTGCAACATTCTCAAATCCCCTGGATTGGTCACGACTCCTAAAGTTGTTGATTAAATTTCTATCCTTATTGACTTTTGTCCGGCTCAGATCAGACTCACAGGTGTTCTAAAAGATGCAGTTGAAGCGAAGAAACGTTTTGTTTGGTTTGATGGGCTTGAGCCTACCGTTTGTTGCCTCAAGTTGTGCTCAAAGTGCCTCACAGATCACTGCTAATTCATCCTCCGGTACGCCTGGATCTTCGGATACCACCGCAGCTTCTGGATCAGGGCAAGCTCCAGCTAAGATTCGGGTTGGGTATCAGGTTTATGCGGGACCAGATTTGCTAGCCAAGGGGCTCGGTCTAGCAAAGCAAACATTTGCCAATTCAGAAGTTCAGTACGTGCAGTTTGATGCTGGCCGGGATGTGAACACCGCATTGGCTGCAAAAGGAATTGATTTTGGCGTACTTGGTTCTGTCGCAGCCTCGGTTGGACTTTCTCGCAATATTCCTTACGATGTCTTCTATATCTACGATTTGACGGGTACCTCAGAGGCACTAGTTGTAAAGCCAGACATCAAAACAGTGGCAGATATCCGTGGCAAAAGAATTGCTGTGCCCTTCAGTTCAACTAGCCACTTTTCCCTATTGTCGCTATTGAAGCTAGAAGGAATTAGCCCAAATGAGGTAACCGTTCTAGATATGGTACCGCCGGATATGTTGGCGGCTTGGCAACGGGGCGATATTGATGGAGGGTATCTCTGGCAACCCGGTTTGTCAAAGATGGAGCAAGATGGGGGCCGAGTCCTAGCAACCTCCGGTGATTTGGCTAAGCGAGGTTACGCAACTTTCGATGTTGCAGTCGTGCGTCGAGAATTTGCCCAGCAGTACCCTGAGGTCGTGAGACAGTACGTGGCAATGTTGGACCAGGCAGTCAAGCTTTATCGTCAGGACCCACAAGCAGCAGCCAAAGCAATTGCTCCCGAGTTGGGACTTAGCCCCGAGGAAAGCTTGTCCCAGATCAAGCAATACACTTGGTTCGATGCTGCTGAACAGACAGATTCCAAATATTTAGGAACTACCGATAAACCGGGAGCAGTTGCCAAACTTCTCAAAGACTCCGCCGACTTTATGGTGGCGCAAAAAGCAATTCCCTCAGCTCCTGATCTGGAGACTGTTCAAAAGCACATTTTCTACTAACAAACTTGCTGACCGATGGCTTCAAAACGCATCATTTGGCAATTCCCCCAGCAGAATAACTATGAATATCCATCCCTCTAGAAACATTACTACAGCCAATAGCTCAGTTGGGGGTGATGCAGTCGCTCACCTTACGGGAATCGACCTCATTTATGGCTCGGGCAGTAGTCAGGTTGAAGTCCTTCAGAAGATCAACCTGGAACTTAAACCAGACGATTTTGTCTGTGTTCTAGGTTCATCTGGCTGTGGCAAAACTACATTGCTACGAATATTGGCAGGCTATCAACGTCCAACCAATGGGTCTGTGACCGTTGAGGGCAAAGCTCATACCAAGCCAGATCCAAAGGTAGGAGTTGTGTTTCAACGACCCAACTTATTTCCCTGGTCAACAATCGCCAAGAATGTAGAATTTGGCCCCAAAATGAGAGGCAGCACAAAACTAGAGCGAAAGCAACGAGTGTCCTATTACCTAGATATGGTGGGGCTAACTCACGCAGCTAAACTGCTGCCTCATCAATTGTCTGGGGGGATGTTGCAGCGGGCAGCAATCGCTCGCACTTTGGCAGCCGATCCGAGATTGATCTTAATGGACGAGCCTTTTGGTGCTTTGGATGCGTTGACTCGTGAGTCTATGCAGATTCAGTTGAAAGGAATTTGGGAACGAACCCACAAAACCATCTTTTTCATTACTCACGACGTCGAGGAGGCTTTGCTTTTAGCCACTCGCATTATCGTGATGCACGCTCATCCAGGCCGCATTGTTCAGGACATTGTCAATCCTTTTGCTCGCCAGCTAGGAACCGAGTCTGCAGCTCAGTTGCGCTCGACTAGAGAGTTTGTGGACCTGAGAGAGCATTTAGTGGCCAGCATTCATGAGCCTCAGCGAGCTAGCGTTGCAGTTGTTTAATAGTCATCGCTCACGTCGAAACCTTACTCACGTCATAACTTTTCATATCTATGACCGCAGCAGAATTAACCATCATCCCGACCGGAGGAGCACTAGGGGCCATTGTTACAGATTTAGATACCAGTCGCCCAGTTTCATCGGAGATTATACTGCGGCTGAAGCAGGCATTGCGTGATCATCACATTCTCATCTTTAAACATCAGACGCTATCAGAAGCACAACTGTTAGAGTTTGCGACTTACTTTGGTGATGTTTTTGTGCCACCTGAGAATGTGCCGGTTTTGGGATCGAAACCCGGGAATCCACCTTTAGTAGTCACGATTGCAAATGCTGCACCTGAGTACGGATCAGGCGGGGCACTGTTAGACAATGTAGAACTCCTGCCCCATACTGACCACCAGTGGGCTCCTCGGCCTTCTAGTGGCTCTCTGCTATACGCTTTGGAGGTGCCTGAGCGCGGTGGAGACACACAATGGGCGAACTTGATCAAGGCCTATGAGGAGCTAGATGCAGGGACTAAAGAAGAAATTGCTAACTTGCAGTTGATTACCTACAATCCCTTTTTAGAGGATGAAGAAAGCGGCAACGTCACTGCTACCTATCATTCTGAAAAATCCCCTTGCAAAACACTGAATCAAACCTTATTTTCTCATCCCCTGGTTCGCACTCATCCTGAGAGTGGCAGAAAAGTTCTCTACCTTGACCGCGCTTATGAGGTGGAAGTAGTCGGCATGGAGGCCAAGACAGGTGCTGAGTTAATTGAGCGTTTAAGAAAGCATATTAGCCAACCTCAGTTTTACTACAACCATCGCTGGTCGGTTGGCGATATCGTCTACTGGGATAACCAGTGTACCTTGCACTATCGTCCTGCCTTCGAGCAAACTGCGAGGCGAGTCATGAAGCGAGTGAGTCTTGCCGGTAGTCGCCCTTTTTAGGACTAAAGCGAGCTTATAAAACTTGTGTTCTTAAGCAAATTGCTTAAGAACATTTTTGCGTTTTAACTACCTGTGCTCAACTAATTGCGCTAGTTCGAGCAGGGGGCTTCAGCGCTCTATCTGAAAGCAAATTTATACACTTTCAAATTAAGCTCTGCTCAAGTCGCCCCGATCTGAGCGATGACCTGTTCATACACAATCCAATGCTTTGGGCGGAGGAAAGGGTCTGATCTCTTTCCTTTATTGTTGGGTTCCTGGCTGCTCATGTAGCTGATTGCACGAGCCAAGGAACTGAGTTCTGAAGCTTGCCTGAAGAACTTAACCTTCCCAAGGCTAAACCATTTTATGCTGGCGATATCGCCTCTAGAGCCTACTCAAGCTACAGATGTGCCTATATACATTGACACACCAGGAGTTGCATTGGTATGGACAAGCCGCTCACCTCAGTCAGTCGGCCTAGCAAGCAGCTCATAAGTTGGCTGCTTGAAGAAGACCGAGCTGAGAAGGAAGGACGGCAGCGCAAACATGCGTGGTGGCAGGTTATGTGCCTAACTGGGGTCGACTATTTCTCCACTCTTGGCTACCAGCCTGGTATCGCCGCATTAGCAGCAGGGGAATTCTCTCCAATTGCGACATTCATTCTAGCCCTGCTGACCTTGTTTGGTGCCCTGCCGATCTACCGGCGCATTGCAGCCAGAAGTCCTAATGGGGAAGGGTCAATCGCCATGCTTGAACGTTTGCTTCCCTGGTGGCAAGGCAAGCTCCTGGTACTCTGCCTACTTGGCTTTGTGGCAACCGACTTCGTTATCACCATCACCCTCTCGGCGGCTGATGCCACCGCTCACATCGTCGAAAATCCGCTTGTACCCGGTTTTCTTGAGCACTAAACGGTTGGTATTACCCTCGTGTTAGTGACACTGTTGGGTGCCGTTTTCCTAAGAGGTTTCCGAGAAGCAATTGGTCTTGCAGTCTTCTTAGTTACGGTTTATCTGATGCTAAATCTCGTGACGATTGGCGTTGGATTCTATCAGATCTTAAATAACCCGATAGTGGTTGCTAACTGGCAGACTGCGCTTTTCGCAAGGCATTCTAACCCCCTACTCATGCTTGGTGTAGCTGCCTTACTATTTCCAAAACTGGCACTAGGCCTGTCAGGTTTTGAGACTGGCGTAGCTGTTATGCCCCTGGTACAAGGTAGTAGCAGTGACACTCCTGGGCAGCCTAAGGGGCGCATTTATAATACTCATAAGCTGCTCACTACCGCAGCTGTGATCATGAGCTTCTTTTTAATTACCAGCAGCTTTGTCACGACTCTATTAATTCCAGGCCCAGAATTTCAATACGGGGGTGCAGCAAATGGACGGGCTCTCGCCTATCTAGCTCACCTATATTTAGGCAACGCCTTTGGAAACGTTTATGACCTGAGCACCATTGCTATTTTGTGGTTTGCAGGCGCATCAGCAATGGCCGGACTCCTCAATATTGTGCCCCGCTACTTGCCGCGCTATGGTATGGCTCCAAACTGGGCACGGGCAACACGGCCTCTGGTCTTGGTGTACATCGCGATTGCCTTTGCAGTCACTATTCTCTTTAGAGCTAACGTGGAAGCTCAAGGCGGGGCTTACGCAACTGGGGTGTTGATACTCATGAGTTCAGCGGCTTTTGCTGTCACTTTATCGGCTAGACACCACAGATAAAACGCGGAGTGGTTGCCTTTAGCCTAATTACCCTGCTGTTTCTATACACAACGATTGTCAATATCATTGAGAGGCCTGAGGGAATCCGGATTGCAGCTCTCTTTATAGGCACAATTGTCGTCACCTCTCTGATCTCACGTGTGTGGCTTTCGACCGAACTCCGAGTAGAGCGGATCGAAATTGACGAAACTGCTCGTCGCTTCATTACCGAAGAAAGTCAGGGTACAATTCGCCTGATTGCGAATCGTAGAAATGAGGGTAATGCGCAGGAGTATTGTTCGAAAGAGCAAGAGGTCTGTGAGGACAATCATATTCCACCCACCGATCCAGTTCTATTTCTGGAAGTTCAGGTTCATGACGCCTCGGAATTTGCAAACATTATTAGAGTGAAAGGGGTGGAAGTCGGTAGCTATCGTATCCTACAGGCTAAGAGTGCGGCAGTACCCAACACGATTGCTACCCTACTGCTTTATCTTCGGGATCAAACGGGTAAGCTCCCACATGCCTATTTCGGCTGGGTTGAAGGTAACCCGATCCAATACTTACTGCGCTTTATCTTATTTGGGGAGGGTGATATTGCTGTGGTCACCCGCGAAGTGCTCCGCAAGGCTGAAAAGGATCCCAAGCGACGTCCCGGGATCCATGTGGGTGGATAGCCAAGAAGTGCAGGATGCAAAGTAACGAGGAGTCAATAATATTGAGCTAGTGGCACAACGAGAATGCATCAATGGCTTACTCAATGACTCACTCAATGGCTTAGTATTTGGAGCTCCTCAGGACATAAAGAGACTAGAATATCTTCACCCTCAAGTTGAATGAGCCAACGCTTACTAGGCCGTCCATCCGAGCGCACCTCTCGGCAGAGTACGACACCTACTTGACCTGCTAGATAGTTTGGGCAGATTACTTGAACTTTGTCCCCCTCTTGAATGTCTTCCGGCTTGCGCAATGATGCTTCTAGCTCCATAAATTTGCATCCTGCCTGACCTGTTACTGAATAGACTAGTCAATCTACCTCATGGCGGTAGGATTGTCAGTTCTTTCTAGAAAGATATGGTTTGTATCAGACATTCGGCCCAATCACAATCTTCGTCCTTGAGCGTAGACGAAGTAATTCTCTGTCCCTCTTACATCTGCCTGGAAGCCTGCCTCTGTAAGCTTGTCTCGAAGATCATCAGGTTGGTAGAACACCTTGATGACTTTAAATTCTTGACCATTGTTTAACTTTCGGATTTTATAAAGGCTGCCATCATCCTTGAGAATGTGATCCTTGGCGCTAGATGTTTCTGCAAAGCGAGAGTCAACGATGAATATCTGTCCTCCTGTACGAGTCGAGCAATACACTTTTGCCAAGAACGAGTCGAGCAAGGTCGGTGGCACATGGGAAAGCCAAAAGGCAAAAAAGACTAGATCGTATTGCTTCTCTGGCTCCCACGAGAATAAATCTAGCTGTTGATAGGCCACCTTAGGTGAATCTAGCTTCCGTTGATTAATCGCAATCATTTCATAAGAAGCATCAATGGCCGTGATTTGCTCACCCAAGCTCAGCAATTCCTGAGTCCAAATGCCGGTCCCGCAGGCCAATTCCAAGATCTGCTCAACCTTATTTATCTGACGTAGCGCCCTCTTTACAATTGCCACTTCATTGGACCAGAGCTCATTCAACTGATGCCCGTAGTCGTAGCGCCCAAATCGGTAGAACCAGTCGTCATATTCGCTAGCTCGGGCGCGGTAATAAGCAAGCTGTTCTCGAAGAATGTCATCTCCCATTGTTTTTTCTCCATCACTCTCGGCTTCTACAACCTCGACCTCAACTGCTCTGAGAATGGGACAGTAGTTACATTGCATCACGAGCAACGAGTCGAGCTCTCAAGAGTCAATCTATCAAACTGATTTGAGACTGAATAGGGTATAGCATCCTCAAGTTTTAACCTCAGCTTAACCTCTTTTTAGAGACTGTTGTCACTGCTGCTCAAAGTTTGATAGTGACCATCACCACAAATGACTTTTACATTCATACAATTCCTTCGAGCAATCTTAAGTCAAGGCTAAAGAAAGTCTAAGCTCCGTTGTGTAAAGTACAGTCTCAGCTGCACCGACCTCTGCCTAGAGGTAGTGGGAGCGGAATTTTTAGCTTGCTATGTCTGATCAATGCTGACCAATCTAAGCCCAGAAGCCAGTGGACGTTTCTCAATCTTCTCAACCAGCCGGCTTTACAGAAATTGATCACACTGCGGATTGGTCCTATCGGGTTTGGGCCCCTAATCCTGAAGAGTTATTCATCCAAGCGGCTCAGGCTCTTTATCAGCTAGCAGACACCCATCTGGTTTCAGAACCGCGAATTGAGCGTGAGATTCACTTGCGAGGCACGGACTACGAAAGTCTTCTAGTTGCTTGGTTGAATGAGCTGCTCTATCTGGGCGAATGTGAAGGCTTAGGGTTTGATCACTTCGAGATCTCTGCTCTGAACGCAGAAAACTTTCAGATTCAAGCCAGTGGTGCCCCAGTTCAGAACTGGTCCAAAGTGATTAAGGCAGTGACTTATAGCAATCTATCTATTGACAAAACCGAAACTGGTTTGGAAGCGACATTAGTGCTCGATGTTTGATCTCGTCATTTAAAGAAACAGCCTGGAAGCAACAGCCAGAAGAGTTTGGGGGATAAAAAGCAATGGTTAGCCAAAAAGATTTCAAAAAAATCAACGATTATTTATGGGAAATTCCCACCAGTTTTCACCCGGAGATGACGGTGCCAGTTTGGGTGTTTGCTGATGCAGAAATTCTAGAGAATGCCCTAGCTGACCTATCGATCAATCAAGCAATCAATGTAGCCCGTCTGCCAGGACTGGTTGGACAAGTGGTGGTCATGCCTGATGTGCATCAAGGCTATGGGATGCCCATTGGCGGTGTGATGGCAACACGAGTCCCAGGCGGCATTATTTCGCCGGGAGCAATTGGCTACGACATCAACTGTGGCGTGCGTGTATTGGGTTCCGAAATTGAGTATCGAGCCGTCAAATCTCATTTAGGGGATTTAGCCAATGCCCTTTACAAAAACTGTCCTACCGGAACCGGGGAAAAGGGTACCTTATCGCTCTCGGCTCACGAATTTGAACAAGTATGTGTGCAGGGAGCACGGTGGGCCCTAGCTCAGGGCTACGCCGAGCCTGAAGACCTAGACCGCACTGAAGAGTCAGGCTGTTTAGAGGGGGCGGATCCCAGCAAGGTCAGCCAGCGAGCGAAAGCCCGAGGCAAAGGCCAATTGGGTTCATTAGGCTCAGGCAATCATTTTCTGGAAGTGGATGTCGTCGAAGAGGTAATCGATCTCGAAGCAGCCGATGTCATGGGTCTGCTCGAAGGCTGTTTAGCCGTGCAGATCCACTGTGGTTCTCGCGGCTTCGGCCATCAAGTCTGTACTGATTATGTGCAGGACTTTCAGTGGTCCGTTGTGCAGCACGGCATTAACTTGCCAGATCGAGAATTGGTGTGTGCCCCAATTGACTCTCCAGAAGGACAAGCCTATTTAGCAGCAATGAAATGTGCTGCTAACTTTGCCTTTGCCAATCGTCAAACTCTAGCTTGGAAAGCGCGTCAGAGTTTTCAGAATGTGTTGGGTAAATCTTTAAAATCCACCTCGCTTAGCCAGGTCTACGACATCACCCATAACATGGGCAAAATTGAAACGCACGTGGTCAATGGCGAGGAAGTTACCGTCTGCGTCCATCGTAAAGGCGCAACCCGAGCCTTTGGTCCTGGCTCTGCTGGTTTGCCACCAGAATATCAAGCGCTAGGACAACCAGTGTTAGTCCCTGGCTCGATGGGGACAGCAAGTTGGGTCCTGCTCGGAACAGCAGCCAGCATGGAACTCTCTTTTGGCTCCAGTTGCCACGGGGCAGGACGAGTGATGAGCCGAGCCAAAGCTAAGCGCGAAGTCCAGGGGGAGCGTTTACGGGGGCAGTTGGAGCGAGAGGGCATCCGGGTGCGGGCCGGTTCGCTACCCGGCTTAGCGGAGGAAGCGCCCCAGGCTTATAAAGATGTCAACCGTGTCGTCAATGTAGTTAGCAAAGCAGGCATTGCCCGGCCAGTGGCGCGACTGCGGCCAGTTGCTGTCATTAAGGGATGAGCCGGTTTGAACGGGAGTAGTTGATATGGCAAAACCGTTAGTGATCGACGGTTCCCACGGCGAGGGCGGTGGTCAGATTTTACGCACTTCGCTCAGCCTGTCGGCAATCTCGGGTCAGCCTATCCGCATCGAGAATGCCCGGGCGGGTCGTGGCAATCCAGGGCTCGCCGCCCAACATCTGACTACCGTCAGGGCAGTCGCAGCCCTCTGTGCGGCCAAGGTTGAGGGGGATCACCTGGGCTCGCAAACCATTAAGTTTGAGCCACAGAAATTGCCCCAACCGGGTCACTATTGTTTTGACGTGATGGAGGCTCGCCAAGGTGGCAGTGCTGGTGCTGTCACACCGATTGTGCAGACTGTTTTGCTGCCTCTAGCTTTGGCGGCAGGCGCGTCAACAGTGGCGGTTCGGGGCGGCACTCATATTGCTTGGAGCCCACCTTTCGACTACGCGCGCCAGGTTTGGCTACCCATGCTCGAGCAAATCGGTGTGCAGGCAACCCTAGAGCTGCATCAAACTGGCTGGTATCCAGTAGGCCAAGGCGAAGTTCAAGCAACCATTCAGGGGCTCGGCCCACACTGGCAACAGCAGCTCAGTCCATTAACGCTATATGAACGTGGCAAGCTGCAAGCAGTTGAGGGACAGGCGTTGGCAGCGAATCTGCCGGCCCACATTCCTCAACGGATGGTGGACCGGGCTCGCACGTTGCTTGCGGAAGCAGGGCTTCCTGCCCAACTTGTCCCCAAACGATTGCGAGCCGCTTGTCCTGGCACAGGTCTATTCCTAACTGCAAAGTACGAACATAGCTATGCCGGATTCAGCAGCATGGGAGCCATTGGTAAGGCATCTGAATTGGTCGCTGAAGAGGCGATTTCCACGCTTTTAGCTCACTATCATTCTGGAGCAGCCCTTGAAGAGCATTTAGCAGATCAATTGTTGCTCCCCCTAGCCTTAGTTGACGGTCAATCTCAGTTTTCGGTTGAGCGAATCAGCCGTCATCTCACCACCAACGCCTGGGTACTCGAACAGTTTGGTCTAGCTCATGTTCAAATCAGTTCCAGCGAAGGCCAGTCGGGTACAGTCACGCTTCAAGGGCAAAAATTCTGAGTCAGCGCCTCTTAGGGAAGCCTTTGGATTCTCTGTAATTTGGCTCGCACTTAAAATTCAAATCACCTAGTATTGCTAGTTAATCTTTTAACAATTCGCTTGTAGGTCTCAAACTTTGCCTTGCAGGCTTTAGGTTTTTCAACTTTAGAAGACTCAGAAAAAACCTGACGATAAAGCCTACTCAATCGTTAATCGTTCCTCTCGTAATGTACTTTGCGTTCTATTCTCAGGACAGCAGCTAGGCTATCACCCAGGCATATACAACATCTTGGAATATTTTCATATCTATCTATTGACAGAGAGTTTTACGCTATTTATTCAGAGATTATTAAAAATGCAATTCCTGCCGGTTCTGCTTCAGTATCTAAAGTAGGAAGTAAAAGCGGGTTCATATTAAGATAGTTTAAGAAACTCAATGAGTGCCGTAGCTCAGCATCAGGGTATGCCAATTGAACCGTCCAAGCCTGAGCCAAGCGCTGAGAGTAAGGTTCTGATGCCGAGTCTTGAGCTTGCTTGGTCTTCACAGGAAATTAGCGTTGCCCAACCCCTGATCGCGCCTGAACGAGCAGCTTTGGCTGAGGCTGAAAGCTTGCAGCAGGATGAAGAGCCTTTGCGTTTTTCGGACGTGGCGCTGGAGCAGATGCCAGATGCCATTTTGCTAACTGATTTAACAGGCAAGATTCAGAAATGGCTGGGTAAAGCTGAGCAGATCTTTGGCTATACCGCTAGTGAAGCAATGGGTCAACCGATTAGCTTTCTGCAGCAGCCGTCGGTCCAAAATACGATAACCGCTGAGATCCTTCAGCAAATTCAACACCAAGAGACTGATTGCCGCGAAGTTGCTTGCTTACACAAGGATGGGTCAGCCGTCTCGATTGAGTTGACTGCAAAAGCAGTTTGTGATGCTACGGGTGAACCACTATTTTTGCTGAGCCTTAACAGCGATATCAGTGAGCGCCAACGGACCGAGAGCCCACAGGCTCAATTGCTCCAAGCTCAAACAGCTCGGGTAGAAGCAGAAGCAGCCCAGCAGCAAGCAACATTTCTGGCTGAAGCCAGCCAAGTTTTAGCATCATCTCTTGACTATCAGACCACCCTCAGAAGTATTGCCGAGCTGGCTGTACCGGCGCTTGCTGACTGGTGCGTCGTTGATGTGGTTGAGGAAGATGGTCAGATTTGCCGCCTAGGAGCCAGCCATGTCGATCCAGCCAAGCAAGTAATCCTGCAAGAACTTCGTCAGCGCTATCCGCTTGACCCTGACAGTGATCATCCAGTCCTAGAGGTTTTGCGCACTGGCAAACCAATTTTTTACCCAGAGATTCCAGCCTCTGCTTGGTCAATCCCCGTTTACGACGCATATTACGTGCAGCTCGTGCAAGCGCTCGGTACTAAATCGAGCATGACCGTGCCACTCCTAGCCCGAGGGCGCACGCTGGGGATGCTTACCTTCGTTCTGGGGCAGTCTGGCCGTCTTTATCGGGCAGAAGACTTAGCCCTTGTCCAAGATTTGGCGCATCGGGCTGCTCTGGCGGTCGATAATGCTCGCCTCTATCGTGAGGCCCAGCAAGCACGACAGGCAGCGGAGCAAGCGGCGGCCCGAACGGTTCGGCTACAAACCGTGACAGCAGCGTTATCAGAGTCGCTCACACCCGAGCAAGTGGCAGCAGTGATTGTCGATCAGGGTATGGCTGCGCTGGGGGCGACTTCAGCCCTGGTTGCGCTGCTCAACGAAAGCGGCACTGAACTAGAGATTGTCCGAGCAGTCGGCTACGAGGACAATCTCATACAAAGCTGGCGCTCTTTTTCCATTGATGCGCCTCTGCCGCTCGCAGAAGCGGTACGGACGGGTAAGCCTGCCTGGACCGAGTCGACGACTGCTAGAGTCGAGCGCTATCCCCACTTGCGAGAAGCCTACAGCCGTTATAACTACGGTGCCTGGGTTTCAGTGCCTCTGATGGTCGAGGGGCGTTCTGTCGGGGGCCTCAGCTTGAGCTTTACTGAAGTTCAGGTCTTCAGTGAAGATGACCGCACGTTGGTGCTGGCCTTGGCCCAGCAATGTGCCCAGGCAATTGAACGAGCTCGGCTCTATGAAGCAGAACGGCGAACTCGAGCAGATGCGCAGGCAGCAAACCGGTTGAAGGATGAGTTTCTTTCAATTCTCTCCCACGAAATTCGTACCCCTCTCAATGGCATCCTCGGTTGGGCCCAACTGCTGCGCCGAGGGACGCTTGATGCGGCTACAACAACAAGGGCACTCGAAACCATCGAGCGCAATGCCCGTATCCAGACTCAACTAATTGACGATCTTCTAGATGTTTCGCGCATCATTCGAGGTCAGCTGAGCCTTGAACTGCGGCCAGTCAGCCTAGGACCTGTGCTGGAGGCAGCAATTGAGACAGTGCGCCCCGCTGCTAAGGTCAAGGCTATTGACATTGCTCCAGTTCTGAAGGGTCGAGAAAGCTTGGTGTCAGGTGATGCTAATCGCCTACAACAGGTTGTATGGAATCTTCTGTCTAATGCGGTCAAATTCACTCCTGCAGGTGGACGGATTGAGATTGGCTTAGCCAGTGATCCAACCTCTGCTCGAATCTGGGTCCGAGACACGGGCATGGGCATCCGGGCCAACTTTTTACCCTACGTCTTTGAGCGCTTTCGTCAGGCCGATAGCGCAGCTACAAGGCTATATGGTGGCTTAGGATTGGGGCTAGCCATTGTTCGTCATTTAGTTGAACTGCACGGCGGCAGTGTTGAGGTCGAGAGCCCTGGCGAAGGACAGGGGGCTACCTTCACAGTCCGCTTGCCGCGCCTGTCAATTCCTGAGGAGCCAGCAGCCTCAGAACCCAAGTCACCCGAAATCGCAGAGTCGGTTTGGCTCACTGACCTGCGGATCTTAGTCGTCGATGACGAAGCAGACGCCCGAGATCTACTAAGCACAGTGCTAGAGCAGTACGGTGCTCAGGTCACAGCGGTTGCTTCGAGCGTTGAGGCACTAGCTGCCTTTCAGCACTCTAAGCCCGACATTTTGCTATCTGATATCGGCATGCCTGTTGAAGATGGCTATGCACTCATTCGCAAAATCAGAACTCTTGAGGCTGGGCAAGACCGGCTCACACCAGCTGCGGCCCTTACAGCCTATGCTAAAGCCGAAGATCGGACTCGCGCCCTACTCGCAGGCTTTCAAACTCACATTCCCAAACCGATTAATCCCCAAGAACTAGCTATTGTTATCGCCCATTTAGCAGGACGGACCAGTTTAACTTAGTAAATTTAATCTAGGTTAAGGAGATAAATACAAGCCAACTCGGAACTGGTCGCACCTGAGGCGATGAGTTCAGCAGCGAGGTTGGCAGAGACAGAACTTGTAGAGGGTTAGCTTAACAGGCTACACGGGCATCCTGAGGTAGCCAATAGCAGGCGTTAAATTAGGTCGATGAAGCCTCAACTGCCAGCCCCAATGACCCAGGTTCCACATCATCTGAACCTTAGCCGACTGACAGCTGAATCAAGTTTGGCAGAAATCCCCTTCCACGACTGCCAGATCCAATTCTCAGCCTTGGGACAAATGGTTGCGACAGAGTTTGAACAACGGCCAGAACTCCCAGGAATTTTTGTCGTTGATGGCTCTGAGCTGAGAGGCATGATTTCTAGGCAGAAATTTTTCGAGTGCATGAGCCGTCGTCATAGCCTAGAGCTTTACATGAATCGCCCTATTCAGACTGTTTTAGACCAGGGTCTGAACGGGTTTAAGTTTCAGCCGCTACAACTACCCAGTCATTGCAAAGTTGACGAGGCTGTCCGCATAGCGCTTGGGCGTCCTGCGGATACTATTTACGAACCTATTGCAATTGTTGCCGAAGATCAAAGCCTGCGTTTGATTGATTTTCAAGTTTTGCTCTTGGCTCAATCCAAAATTGTGGAGCTAACTAACCACAAGCTTCAGCAGCAGCAAACGAAGACTCAACAATATCTAGAAAGGCTGCAACAACAAGAAAAGGCATTACAAGAAAAAGAAAGACAACTCCGCCAAGTTATTGACCTGGTGCCTCATTTTATCTTTGCTAAGAACCAAGACGGCGAGTTTATTCTAGCCAATCAGGCCGTAGCAGATATTTATGGTACTTCTGTTGAGAACCTATTAGGCAAGCGAGACGTTGATTTTGTTCAATCTGAGGAGGAAGCTCGCCAGTTTCGTGAAGAGGATTTACAGGTAATCCGTGATGGACAGCATAAACATGTTTCTGAGCCAATCATCAAAGATCGCCAGGGCAATGTTCATATTCTTGAAAGCACGAAAATTCCTTTCTTTTTAACGGGGACAGAAACATCCGCCGTATTAGGCGTTGCTATTGATATCACTGAGCGTAAGCGCACAGAGGAAGCCCTGCGTAGAAGCGAGGCCAATAACCGAGCGCTACTAGAGGCATTACCAGACTTAATGATGCGGATGACTAGGGACGGAACCTATCTTGATTTTAGGCCATCCAAAGACTTCAAAACTTTGATGGCTAGCCCGAACATGGTCGGCCAGAATGTGTACGATAGCATGCCGCTAGAAATTGCCCAGCAACGCATGGATTATGTGGGGAGAGCCCTGGCGACCGGCAAAACACAAATTTATGAGTTTCAGCTAATTGTAGACGGAAATATTCGCTATGAGGAAGCCCGAATTGTAGTCAGCGGCGAAGACGAAGTTCTCGTTATTGTGCGCGACATTACCGAGCGCAAGCAAGCCGTTATCGATTTAGAAAAAGCTCGCGATGCTGCCCTGAGTGCAACCCGAGTCAAAAGCGAGTTTTTGGCGAACATGAGCCACGAGATTCGGACTCCCATGAACGGCATTATTGGCATGACTGGCTTGCTAGGCGAGACTGAGCTAACCTCTCAGCAACAGGATTTCGTTGAAACCATTCGCAGTAGTAGCGATGCTCTACTCACAATCATCAATGACATCTTGGATTTCTCCAAAATTGAATCTGGGAAGCTGGACTTAGAAGAGCAACCATTTGAGCTACGAACTTGCCTGGAGGAAGCTCTTGACTTGCTAGCTCACAAAGCCACAGAAAAAGGCTTAGAAGTAGCTTACTTAATCGAATTACAGACTCCAAACACATTTGTAGGGGATGTCACGCGACTGCGCCAAATTCTAGTGAACCTGCTCAGCAATGCGGTCAAGTTTACAGACATCGGAGAAGTTCTGGTTTCAGTCACTGCCCAAAGACTCGCAGAAGCGAACAGCTCCGAGCCTTACCCATCGCCCACTTATGAGCTCCAATTTGCCGTTAAGGATACTGGCATTGGCATACCCCTGAAGCGCATGGATCGCCTGTTTAAGTCCTTTAGCCAAGTTGATTCCTCAATGACTCGCCAATATGGAGGCACTGGTTTAGGGCTTGCCATTAGTAAGCAATTGTGTGAGCTAATGGGTGGCAAAATGTGGGTTGAGAGCCAGGTCGGTCAGGGGTCCACTTTTTACTTCACCATCGTTGCCAGGTCAGCGCCCAATACCTTATCCACTGAATCTACTGAGCGTTCTGGTAACGAGTCCTGCTTAGACGGTCAGCGATTACTGATTGTGGATGATAACGCCACAAACCGACAGATTCTCACCCTACAAGGTCAGTTATGGGGCATGATCACGCATGCTGTTGAGTCTGGTCCTGAGGCTCTAGCTTGCCTTAGCCAAGGGCAACGGTTCGACCTCGCCATTCTAGATATGCAGATGCCGCAGATGGACGGTTTGGCTCTGGCAATAGCCATTCGTCAACTGTCTGGCTGTCAAGATCTACCCTTGGTCATGCTCACGTCTATAGGCAGACTAGAGGTTGATTCTCAAGCAGCCCAAGTTGAGTTTGCAGCCTTTCTTAACAAGCCAATTAAACAATCACAGCTTTATAACATCTTGGTTACTGTCTTAGGCGGGGGCTCGGTGCCAAGAAGGCCAGCTTGCCCCATCTCTCCTCAGCCCATTCCACAGCTTGCAGCTGAGCAACCGCTCCGGATCCTAATAGCTGAGGACAATGTGGTGAACCAGAAAGTTGCCCTACATCTGTTGAAGCGATTGGGATATCAGGCTGATGTTGTAGCGAATGGACTAGAGGTCCTTGAAGCCCTACGCCGCCAGTCCTACGATGTAGTGTTCATGGACGTGCAGATGCCAGAGATGGACGGTTTAACCGCGACTCGCCACCTCTGCCAGGAATGGTCGCCCTCCTCACGCCCCTGGATTATTGCCATGACTGCCAATGCCATGCAGGGAGACCGAGAGTTGTGTCTAGAGGCAGGCATGAATGGCTACATTAGCAAGCCTGTCCATTTAGAAGACTTAATTCAGTCTCTCTCGCAGTATGCTTCCCGTTAATAGGTTTAGCATTCAGCCTGTTTTCTTTTTGCCCGTAATAGCTTGATAGGATAGAGCTAATTTCAGCATCAAGGCCGCCTCAAAGCTATCACCTACTTTTGCATACATCACTTGACACATCACTCACATACAGCACGAGAGTTTCATCCAGATTCATACAAGAACAACTCTTATTTTGTATTAGCCGGTACAAAGCAACTTAACACGACTTCCCACCCATTGAGAGGCAAAATCGTATCGCATTAGCCCTAAAGTAAAAATCATGTGCTCCTGAACGCTAATCGAGAGGTTAGCAGGCGCTTGCTCTAACTCAGTACACCATTCCTGGTAAGTTCTTGCCAGGTTTTTTTTGCATTAGTTTTTGCATTTACTTTCTTCAGAATTGGCTGGCATTAATTTGTTGATATCAAAATCTATTTGACCGTACTTCATAGCTCTGCTTCACTGGTGCCTATCCCCCCAGATAGAGGAAGCAACAAAATATTACATCTAGATTTCAAAAATCTATATTTTTTGTGCTTACTAGCTGCTTATATGCCAGGATGTAATAGCATCCAATTCAGAATAGCGTGGGTTCTTGCCAGTTTTTTCTTCCTTTCCAAACGTTTTTGGGTTTGAAATAAATCTCAGGCCACTTCTTGCAAATTCTCGGTCCGTCCGTTACAAAAAAATCTTGTTTACACCCCTCTACTGATTCGATTATGGCCAATGCAACTGAGACTATTTACGGTAATACATCGGGGCTCAAGGCCAACCAGCTTAAAACACTCCAGAAACTATACACACAGCGTCTCCCTGGTGACTCTCTAGTCACTGCTGAGTTTGCCCAACGATTAGGGGCGAGTAGCAACGAGCTCCAGCAACCGCTTTGCGTTTACGTCAATCGCCGTGGTCAGGTGGTGCGAGTGGGGGTGGGCACTCCCAATCAAACTCAGATCCCACCTCTAGAGTTACCTCGCCAGAGCGCCGAACGGCTGAGTGGGATTCGCTGCTTGGCCACTCAGTTGAAAGATGCTCCTCCCAGCACAGCCGATCTGACTGCAATGGTGTTGCAACGCCTAGATGCTCTCGTGCTGCTGTCTGTAACTGGGCAGGGCTTTGAGCGGCGCGGTGGCGGCGCGACTGGCTATGTAGGCAGTACCTACCTGTCTTACCCCATTCCTCAAGCGGACCCAGGTGAGACTGAAGCCCCCGCTTACTGGCACGTATCGCCAGCCCAAAGCTTAGATGCCCTCTCTAAACTTGATTTTCCCGCTTGGGTGGAGGAACTAGAAGCTAACTTTCAGCACGAACACAGTACAGCCCAAGAAATCGCTACTAATAACGATCGGGCTCTCTTGGTAGGTTTGCTCACAGACCGGCACAACGAACAGCAGTTTCAGTACTCGTTAGCTGAGTTGCAACGGTTGGTCGAGAGCGCTGGTGGGCAAGTATTGGCAGTTGTTCAGCAGAAGCGCGACCGTCTTGATCCAAAAACCGTCGTGGGTGAAGGCAAGGTCCAGGAAATTGCTCTTACTGCTCGCACCCTAGGCGCGAATCTAGTGGTGTTCGACCGGCAGATTTCCCCATCCCAAGTGCGCAACTTGGAAGAGCGCATTGGTGTGCGCGTAGTTGACCGGGCTGAGGTGATTCTCGACATCTTTGCGCAGCGTGCTCAGTCTCAGGCTGGCAAGCTTCAAGTTGAGCTCGCTCAATTGGCCTACATGATGCCACGGCTGGCAGGACGTGGGGCAACCCTATCCCGCTTAGGCGGTGGTATTGGCACCCGTGGCCCTGGTGAAACGCAACTAGAAACCGAACGGCGAACTATTCAAGGCCGCATTACCCGGCTACAACACCAGGTAGATGACCTGCAAGCCCATCGCTCCCGCCTACGACAGCAGCGCCAACATCAAGAGGTACCGACAATTGCCTTGGTGGGCTACACCAATGCGGGCAAGTCGACCCTCCTGAATGTGCTCACGCAGTCAGAGGTTTACACTGCTGACCGACTCTTCGCCACGCTTGACCCCACAACCCGACGGCTTAGACTGCCTGAAGGCGAGACCATTCTACTGACCGACACTGTGGGCTTTATCCATGAATTGCCTCCCCCCCTCGTCAATGCCTTTAGAGCCACGTTAGAAGAAGTCTCCGAAGCAGATGCTCTGCTGCATGTTGTAGATCTGTCCTACCCTGACTGGCAAAGTCACGTTGAGTCAGTGAAAAAGTTGCTAGGTGAGTTGCCAATTCAGCCCGGTCCCAGTTTGTTAGTGTTTAACAAAATCGATCGAGTTCCTAGTAGGGAACTCGATCAAGTCCGCAGCGAGTTCAAAAATGCAGTCTTTGTCTCTGCTATTCAGCGGCAGGGATTAGATGAGGTTTATGCCGCTTTGGCTCGCCTAGCAAAGGACAATACGAGGAAAGACAAACCCAAAATATCAGGACAGACAGACTCACAACCAGAGGGTGCAGATTGGTCAAAGATAAAAACTGATGATAGAAGCATGACTGAGCCGGACTCTATAGATTCCCCTACAGGTCTCCCTGACAGCTCTCTGTGAAGGCTATGAGTTAATGAGTTAGGTCTGGTTTAAGCCTAGAACCCCGATAACACTTCTGATAACACTAGATAACCAATAACAAAACCCGGCTTGGAACTTCTCCAAGCCGGGTTTTGTTATTGAGCTGCTATCTGCTGAGACTAACGCTTATCGCACCTACTGAGCACTTAGGCGGTGGTGCCTTTAGCAGCCTGGTAACGAGCGCGAGCACGCTTGAGAGCTTGATCGGCTTGGAATTGCTCCTGCCGGTCGCCACTCTTAGCGCCAGCACGCGCCTCGGCCTCTGAGAGCGCCACCCGTGCTTCATCAGCATCGATGCGGTCCCCACGTTCGCCACCATTGACTAGAACGATGACTTCGTTCTCTTCAACCTCAGCAAAGCCGCCGTTGATTGCGATAGAAACCCAGTTCTTGTCTTGGCGCACTCGCATCACGCCTGTGTCTAAGGCAGTGAGCATGGGGGCGTGGCCCGTGAGCACACCAAGCTGACCGGTAGTACTGGGCAGAATCACTTCTTCGGCTTCAGAATCCCAGACGGTACTGCCGGGAGAAATTACCCGTATAGTGAGAGCCATCTTACTTGGTCTCCGCCTTCAGTTTTTCGGCTTTGGCGATCGCTTCTTCGATGTTGCCCACCAGATAGAAGGCTTGCTCAGGCAGATCATCGAGTTCGCCCGACAGGATCTTGTTGAAGCCGTCAATCGTTTCCTTGGTGGTGACGTACTTACCAGGAGAACCGGTAAATACTTCAGCCACGAAGAAAGGCTGGGACAGGAAGCGCTCAATTTTACGAGCACGAGCCACCGTGACCTTATCGTCTTCGGAGAGTTCGTCCAAGCCCAGAATGGCGATGATATCCTGCAGCTCCTTATAGCGCTGGAGGGTCTGCTGTACTGCACGAGCACAGGTGTAGTGATCAGCACCCACGACTGCGGGTTGGAGCATCGTTGAGGTTGAGTCTAGAGGGTCGACCGCTGGGTAAATGCCCTTGGCTGCTAGACCGCGAGACAACACCGTCGTGGCGTCCAAGTGAGCGAAGGTAGTTGCCGGAGCGGGGTCAGTCAAGTCGTCCGCAGGTACATAGACCGCTTGGATCGAGGTGATTGAGCCTTCGGTGGTGGAGGTGATGCGCTCTTGCAAGTCGCCCATCTCGGTCCCCAAAGTTGGCTGATAACCTACCGCAGAGGGCATCCGGCCTAGTAGTGCAGACACTTCAGAACCGGCTTGCACAAAGCGGAAGATGTTGTCGATGAACAGCAGCACGTCCTGCTTGTTGACATCGCGGAAGTACTCAGCCATCGTCAGAGCGCTCAGACCCACACGCATGCGGGCTCCGGGCGGCTCGTTCATCTGACCGTAAACCAGAGCCACTTTGGACTCACCGATGTTTTCAGCGTTAATTACGCCTGACTCTTTGAATTCGTTGTAGAGGTCATTGCCCTCGCGGGTGCGCTCACCTACACCACCAAACACCGACACACCGCCGTGCTGCTTAGCAATGTTGTTGATCAGTTCTTGGATCAGCACGGTCTTGCCCACGCCCGCACCACCAAACAGACCCACCTTACCGCCTCGACGATAGGGAGCTAGCAGGTCAATGACCTTGATGCCCGTCTCAAAAATCGAGGGCTTGGTCTCCAGGCTGGTGAAGCTGGGAGCATCCCGGTGAATTGGAGAAGTTTCCTCAGTGTTAACGGGACCTAGTTCGTCTACTGGCTCACCCAGAACGTTGAAGATGCGCCCTAGGGTTCCAGCGCCAACGGGTACAGAGATCGCCGCTCCCGTGTCAAAAACTTCCATGCCGCGCACCAAACCGTCGGTGGTGCTCATCGCCACCGCTCGGACCTGGTTGTCGCCCAAGAGCTGCTGAACCTCGCAGGTCACGGCCAGATCCTCGCCAGCAGCGGTTTTACCAGTGACTTTCAGGGCGTTGTAGATCTCGGGCATCTTGCCGTTCGGGAACTCGGCATCAATGACAGGACCGATGATTTGAGTGATGTAACCAGTGCTTGTCTTTTCTGCAGTGCTGACCATGCTTGAAACCTTCTCTCCTACTGCTGGCAGACTCTGTGGGGTGGCCATTACGGCGAAAATGCCATCTCTCAAGGTACCACCAACGGTGACTAGGGTGAATTTTCTTTACTGAGGATTGCCGGACGTCGGCAACTACCCACTAACCACCCGGCAAGCACCCGATAACCAGCTCCATTGGTCTCTGAAGGCTCTAAGTGACTTTTAGTGACTCCAACGATATCGATGCGTTGACCACTTGTTGACTACCTACAGGTTGGGTCAATTGCAGGTTGGGACGAGTTCGGGAGTAGCTGCTAGCTGCTATGACAGTTTAGGGGAACTCCTAAACCGCTAAAACTAGACTGGTAAAACTGTGACGCCTCACAGACTGGCCTCCACTGTCGCCTAGTTCGATCAGAGAATCGCTACAGTAACGCTCAAGCTTAGCTCGGTTGGGGCTGGAGGGAAGATGCAAAAACTAGGTCCTCAAATGGAAAACCCTGCTTGGATTATCCAAGTTTGGGCAGCGTTTATGATTTCAATTACCTTTACTTCTGTTGGCATTGCAAACCTGCCAGTGGATGGTTGGATCAAAGGCTTTATGGGTATGGGATTAACCTTTTCGGTTGGCTCTACGTTTAGCTTGGCCAAAACTTCCAGAGATGCTTATGAAGCCAAACGACTAGCGGCTCGCATTGATGAAGCCAGAGTTGAGAGACTACTGACTGATCACCATCCTTTAAAGTGAATTTAGAAACAAAGAATTCTGGCAGTTGTTAAGCCTAGCCACTCAAGGTCTCAAAGTATTTGCGCTTATTAGCCTTTGTTAGAGTTCAGTGAAAAGGAAGTAGGGGCTTGGTTGTTTTCTGACCAGTCTTTGAACTCGTTGGAAAAAGCAGAGTGTAGGATTAAGCCCGTCTGAGGATATACCAACAGAGGGGAGAGTTAATGTTGATAACTCTCCCCTCTGTGTATGTTTAAAACCTGGTGTCAGACATATTAAATATGACACCTGTGTCGTAGCATTGCAGGCTAGCGGACGAGTACTAACGGATCCAGTCGTCCCGCTCCTGATTGCGCTCCTGGTTTCGATCCCGATCTCGGCGACGTTCCTGCTCTCGATCCCGATCCCGATCTCGGGCCTCTTCGCGTCGGCGTTCTTGCTCTCTCTCCCAGTCTCGGTCGCGATCTCGGTCTCTATCCCTGTCTCTGTCTCGATCCCAATTAACATCGCGGTTTTCACACAAGCGGCTACGCTCCCGCTCGCCACGGTCTATACCTCGACATAGACGGTCGAGATCCCGACGAAAATCTCCCCGGTCACGGTCGCGGTAGCCATCGTAGCGATCGCTACGCCCTTCCCGGCTGGGATAGTTATCGGGGCGAGCTTGACCACCACCTGCAGCTGAAGCCGGACCGGCAGCCAAGCCAATGGTGGCAGAGGCGCTCACCAACATGAGCAAGTAAGTTGTACGACTGAACACTGTTACGCCCCTCCAATGACGACCGTCAAGTTAGACGAGAGCTTAGAACCAGCATTTCAAAGAACCCACGGTTTGAGACCATTTAAAACCAGTGGAACTTTTGACCCTCCGTCCTAAAGAGCAATGACTGTAGAACCGGCTGATTTGTTCCCGGTGTTCAGTATCCTTGCACTTGGCTGAGAGCGGCTCCGCGGTAGTAGTAGCCTAAGATTTGCTGGTAGTTGTAGCCACGGCTCGCTAAAGCATAGGCCCCCCATTGGCTCATGCCTACAGCGTGACCATTGCCCCGCCCCACCACTTGCAACACGGGTGGCACGCTGGGAGCAGATCTGCCCTTAATATCGCCCATCTCCTCATCTGCCTGCGGCATCACTCGGAATAGCGTACTTGGCAGGTCTAAAGCTTGACGCACAGCACTGGCACTCATCACCTTGCTGCCCCGCTCTCCCACCAACTTCACACTCACAACTCGACCTGAAGCCAAAGTCTTGACTGGGGTAAGGCTAATCACTTCCCCCACTCCCCCCAAGCGACGTTGCAAATCCTGCTGCGAATAGGTTTTGGTCCATTGGAAATTGGGAGCGACCGTATCAAAGTCCGGAACCCCGCGAAGGTAGGGGAAATTGTTACCCCAAATATCTTGGGCAGACTCAGTATGTCCGCCAGAACTAGCGGAGTAAACGGCTTCTGCAACTTCCCCACGGTAGGTTAGCACTAAGCCCGCAGTCTCTCGGACAGCCTGGTGCGTAGTGTTGTACTCAGCTTGCAAACCTCCGTAAACCTGATCAGCCTCAGTTGGACCTAGATCGTAGAGGTCACCTGCCCTTTCACGACGAAGCAGGGCATAGGAGCGAGCTGCGATTGCTTGAGCTTTTAGGGCTTCCAGAGGCCAACTTGCTGGCATTTCTGAACCCACCACTCCATAAAGGTAATCGCGCAGGTTGACATAGTTGACCGCTAATACGCCATTGCCTTGAACCAATAGCAGCAGCCGACCCCGATACCAGCGCTCGCCAACGTAGAGACTGCCATCGGCTGAGGGATCAATCCAAACGGCATTCAGTCCTTGCCAGTCTCCGACCCGCAAGGTTTGCCGCTCAGCCTGGGTCCAGGTCCCCTGCATTGCGGGCAATTGACCAATCGCTTTGCCTTGAAGGTTCGTGACCGTGGCCTGGGTCGAGCTGCCGATGACCAGGGAGGGAACTCCGCTGGCAAGGGCAACCCTCATCTGCAACCCTACATCGGCATTGCTGTTGACCTTGATCGACTGGACAGCTTGGCGCTGAGGTAGCTTCGCTGGCGGCTTAGATGCTTCTGCTTTGGCTGTAGACGCGGGTTGAGGTACCTGCGGGATTTGCACTGGCGGGCGATTGAGCGGTGGCAAAACGCTAGGCTCAGCAGAAGCTAAGGGCGAGGCCACTGGCGATGGGTTCGCCTCCGTTTGTAGCAAGGCTTGACTGACTGAAATTAGACCCCAAAAACCACCCAGGGTCATGCCCAGCAACAGGATCACCTGTGGTTTCAGCAGTTTAGATGACAGCCTGAACAGCTTGGGTGAGAATTTTTTTGAGTTGTTATCCAAAGACTGCTTCGATTGAGCTGTGGGTTCGGATCTAGGTCGGGACAAGTTGCTTCTCCGGCTCATCGTAGAGGTCACCTATCCAGCAATCGCACCTTGGCTAGCTTAATGAAAGAAAGGGTGTTTTTGCCACGGGCAACTCTTTCCCCGGCAGCCCCACTGAAGATGCCACGGTGCCCTCCCACTGTCCTCAGCCCTAGGGCTGAGGACAGTGGGAGAAAGTCATTGCAAGCAACGGATGCTTCAGGTGGCGGAGCTGCCTCACCTGAAGCTCCAACCTCTTTTCTGTTTTTCTGTGAATTGAGTATTGAAATGGTAGAAAAGATTAATCAAAGATTGATCTCGGTTTCTATTGAATACTCAGCATTTTCATCAACTTTCTAGCTAGTACTCTAGTTTTGTTGTGGTCAAGCTCCTACGCTCAACAATCGAAATCTTACCTGCGGTTGATGCCTTTAAAGAGTGGAATTTGTAAACAGTGTAAAGGTTCTCTGCTGGGAGAGCACTCAGCCAGTCGCAAATTGCAGGTCTAAGCGAACGGATGTGATATGACTCTCTTGAAGCAACTCTCGCTGAGATGGAAATTTTTTCTCGGCTCACTGTTCTATATGAGTTTTGCTCCCAAAGCACTTCTCTATTCGATTAAACGAGACCGTGTAGAACGAGAAATTACCGCTCCTCCCAGTTCAGAAGCCTTTGATAATCCAGGCAAGTTAATTCGGACTGAAGCATCTGCTAGAGGCGCCCATTTCTACTTTGAACAAGCGGAGTTAGAGATTAATTTTCTCACTGAAGACTTTGTTCAAATTGATTGGAAACCGGGTATTCCTCCCATTCCCTATGCCATCGCTCGCCAAGACTGGCCGCAACTGGAAACAACCCTAGAGGAAACTGGCGATAGCTGGACAATTGCCAGTGTTGGAGCGAGTGATGGTGCCAGCACTGGCGCGACGGCTTTGAGCATCAAAGTTGGGGTAGATGGCAGTTTGCGATTCACTGATGCAGCTGGACAGATTCTACGGCAAGAATTGCCGCCGCAGCGCAAAGATGAAGGTTGGATCCATCGCGCTCAATTGCGCCCAGAAGAGCAGATTTACGGCTTAGGTGAGCGGGCAGCTCCTCTAAATTTACGTCTGGCTAAAGAGACAACCGAGAAGGGAGAGGTCACCGACCAAGCCAAAACATTTCGCATGTGGAATTACGATGCGGCTGGCATGTATGGGCCAGGTGCAGACCCTATGTATATTTGCATTCCCATCTACTTAGGGTTACATCAGCAAGGGGGCTATCTAGTCTTTTATGAAAACACTTTTGAGGCTTATTTTAAGTTTGAGGATGTTGCCACAGCTGACTTTTTAGGGGGCTCACTTCGTTACTACTTTACGGCTGGCTCTCCGCCTCAACTGATAGAGCGCTATACAGAGCTAACCGGTCGTTCGCCGCTGCCACCGCGTTGGGCATTAGGCTATCACCAATCGCACTGGGGCTATCGCACCGAACAGGCAATCCGCGAAGAGGCTCAAGCGTTTCAAGCTCGTCAGGTACCTTTGAGCGCTATTCACCTAGATATCGACTGTCAAACCGGTTATCGCGCTTTCACAATCGACCCAGAACGCTTTCCCAAACTTGCCAGTTTTACGCAAGAATTGGACGAGCAAGGCGTGAAATTCATTGCCATTCTTAATCCTGGAGTTAAGTACAGCCGTCAGAGCAATCTCTTTTTAGAAGGTCAAATTCTAGAGGCATTTTGCAGATTCCCCAACGGCGATCTGGTGGTGGGTCCAGTTTGGCCAGGTTGGTGTGTGTTTCCCGATTTCACTAATCCCAAAGTGCGTAAGTGGTGGGGCCGACAGTATGAATATCTCCTGGATGTCGGCGTGACCGGTTTCTGGCACGACATGAACGAACCGGCAGCCTTCATTCTCTGGGGCGACCGCTCTTTACCTAAGCCAACCCAGCACTTCATGGAGGGTCGGGGTGGCGACCACCGAGAGGCGCACAACGTCTACGGCTTGATGCAAGCCAAAGCGGGCTACGAGAGCCTTAGCACCTATCGGCCCCAGCAACGACCCTTCATCGTCTCACGGGCAGGTTGGGCAGGGCTTCAACGCTACGCCTGGACCTGGACCGGCGACATTGAATGTACGTGGGCGGCTCTGCGCCAAACCGTGGCCACAGTGGTTGGCTTAGGTCTTTCCGGCATCCCCTATAGTGGCCCAGACATCGGTGGGTTTCAGGGCAATCCCAGTGCTGAGCTCTATTTGCGCTGGTTTCAGATGTCCACCTTCCTCACCTTCTGCCGCACCCACTCGTCGAACAACGTCGAGAACCGAACGCCCTGGACCTACGGCGAGCCTTATTTCACAATTATTCGCCAGCTCTTGCTCTTGCGCTATCGCCTACTGCCCTATTTCTACACGCTCTCCTGGGAGGCTAGCCAAAAAGGTCATCCGCCAGTACGCCCAGTATTCTGGGCTGACTCGACTGACCCCGCTCTCTGGGGTGTAGACGACGCCTTCTTGCTGGGTGAGGCGCTATTGGTTTGTCCAGTGTTTGAAGAGGGCGCGCATTCCCGGCAAGTTGTTCTACCGCAAGGGCGTTGGTATAGCCTCTGGGACGGTGCACCTGTAGAGGGTCCCGGAAGCGTTGAACTGGCAGCGCCGCTATCCCAGCTTCCTCTATTGGTAAAAGCTGGCACAGTTCTGCCAATGGAGGACCAGGAACGTCAACAGCTCACGCTCCATCTCTACCCACCCGTCCAAGGTAGCAGTGAGAGCCAGTTATATCTCGATGCTGGCGATGGTTATGCTGAGTCACGACTTGACCGGTTCCACCTACAGCGTGACGCCGACACTTTAGAATTGCATTGGCAAGAGCAAGGCGATTACGCATTTCCTTACCCTAGAATTCAGTTGCATGTGCATGGCGTGGAACTGCAACAAGCTTGGGTCGACGGGGAGCAAATCACGCTTCAGGAAGCCATGATTGAGGTCAAGAAATTCCAACACGTTCGCTTCACTTTAGGCTGAAGAATTCAGAATAGACAGTAAAGGCAGTGCGGCGAATTTGCTGGTTATTCAGCTTGTTCTAAGTCCGCTTGTTCTAAGGAGTGTTCAAACTACAGGCTCAAACTAAAACAGATGCTGACAGTGCGCTAGTCCGCCCTGAAACAGTTCGGTTATCTAGACTGTCTTAAAGTGGGCCTGAGAGCACCAGAATGCCACAATAAGAGTATACAAATTTTAGTAAGCGAGCTAGCAGAGCGATGATGAACTTTAATTCGAATGCCGCTGGTCTTCCAGGTGGCGATGCTACGCAGGAATCCACCAATCCTCTGCTTCAGTACATGCAGCAGCAATCACCCGAAGTGCTAGCCAGTGTTGGCAATTCGGCTAGCCCCGAAGTCCGAGAAGCCGTGTTGCGCAACGTTCGGGGTTTACTGGGCATGTTGCCACCCGAAGGATTTCAGGTTGAAATTACAACCGATCGAGAGCACTTAGCATCTCTGCTTGCGTCTGCCATGTTCACTGGCTACTTCTTGCGCAGTATGGAGCAGCGGATGGCATTGGATCATCAGTTAGCTTTGATCGACTCCGAGTCAACTGAGGCGTAAGAGGCATAATTAGTCGGCTCAATCGAGCCAAACAGTTGAACTTTGATGATTTGCAGGATTAGCACAGGCAGGTAAACAAACGGGCGCGGGAAGGAGCGAGCGGATGGCAGCAACTGACTTCAAAGACTATTACGCAGTACTGGGCGTGAGCAAAGACGCCAATCAAGAAGAACTTAAGCGTGTCTACCGCAAATTGGCCCGTCAGTATCACCCCGACGTTAATCCTGGCGACCAACAGGCCGAGGCTCGTTTCAAAGAGATCAACGAAGCCTACGAAGTTCTTTCTGACTCCGAAAAGCGCCAGAAGTACGACCAGTTCGGTCAGTATTGGAAGCATGCCGGTGAGGGCGGTGTACCCGGTACTGGGGTCGACTTCGGCGGTTATGATTTTGGTCAATATGGCAGCTTTGATGAGTTCATCAACGAACTGCTAGGCCGTTTTGGCAATGCTAGCGCTGGACCGGGGGCTGGAGCTGGCTCTGGACGCCGTGTCTACTATCGCACTGGGCCTGGTGGTTCGGGCGCTGCCGGTGGCGGCTTTGGCGGTTTTGAAGACCTGTTTGGGGGAGGCGGATTTGGTGGTAGTGGCTTCCAAACCCAAGCGCCCCCTACTTCTGATGCCGAGGCAGCAATTACGCTCAGCCTATCTGAAGCCTTCCACGGCGTTCAAAAGCGGTTGCAATTGGAGGGTGAATCCCTGGATGTTCGTATTCCCGCTGGCGTCCGACCGGGCAGGCGCATTCGGCTCAAAGGCAAAGGCCCGTTCAACCCGCTAACGCAACAGCGTGGAGACCTATACCTGATTACAGAAGTCCAGGCTCATCCCTTCTTTCAATTTGAGGGAGAAGATATTTTCTGTGAACTGCCGCTCTCACCCGATGAAGCCGTTTTGGGAGGGCAGATTCCAGTACCTACTGTCGATGGTAGCGTCACAATGACCATCCCAGTGGGTGTACGCTCTGGACAGTCTCTCCGGTTGCGCGGTAAGGGTTGGCCGAAACCCAAAGGCGGGCGCAGTGACCAAATTGTCAAACTTCAGATTGTGCCGCCCAAAGAACTTAGCCCTCTAGAGCGGGAGTGCTACGAGAAAATTCGCAGCAATCGTAGTTTTGACCCGCGTGCTCAGCTCAAAGACATCAAGCTCTAGCTCTGGCGCCTGCTTCTTTAAGCGCATGACCTAAACGCAATTCTTAAGCGCAGAACTCTAAGCACAGTTGGCGGAAGTGGTCGCCGCGCTGCTCGAAGTTGCGATACTGGTCGAAGCTGGCGCAGGCTGGTGAGAACAGCACCACAGCATCCTTGTAAGCCTGAGCGAGTTCCGCTGCTCGGAGAACTGCCCGGTCCAGAGTTTCAACCATTTCGACCTGGTTGTAGCCTACTGCTGCTAAGCGTTGGGCAAACTGAGGTGAAGCTGCGCCGATTAGCAGCACGGTAGCAACCTTACGCTGGATCGCCTGCAACCATGCATCATCACTGCCAACCTTCGGCTCACCCCCTGCGATCAGAATTACGGGTGCCGTAACCGCGCTCAGCCCAACCAGCGCGGCATCATAGTTGGTAGCTTTACTGTCATTGATAAAGTCGATACCGCGCCATGTGCAGATGCGTTCCAAGCGGTGCGGCAACCCAGGAAACTGCTCTACGGCATGGGCAATGGCATCGGGTTGAATACCCGCCAACCGGGCGGCGGCCACTGCCATTAGCAGGTTGGCCCGGTTGTGCTGACCCGGCATCTTGAGGAAACTAGTGGGCACAATCGGCTGAGCCACCCGATCCCGATGATCCATCACCCAGCCATCCCGGATATAGAACCCTTTCGGCGCAGGTAGATGGCTAGGACCTTCGGTACTGACCCAGTAAGCTGAGGGCCAACGAACAGGTCCGTGCTCCGCCAGGAAATCATCATTCCCGTTGAGAACAATGTGCTGCGAGTTTTCTACTAGATGCGCTTTGATTTGGCTGTAGCGTTCTAGAGTGCCGTGGCGACTAAGGTGATCAGGCGTAAAGGTCGTCCAGATGCCGATGTAAGGAGCAACACTGGGAGCGCTCTCGATCTGGTAGCTGCTCAGCTCAGCCACAATCCAGTCAGGGCTACGTCCGGTTGTCGCCACTGAGTAGGCCAGCTCACAGAGGGGATAGCCGATATTGCCACAGGCTGGTGCGTCGTGGCCCGCAGCTTGGAAAATCGCAGCAGTCAGTGCTGTCGTCGTCGTTTTGCCGTTGGTCCCCGTGATGCCAATCCAGGGGATGCGGTGGAGGTAGCGCCAAGCCAGCTCAACCTCCCCAATGGTTTCAATGCCTAATTCTCGCGCTCGCATCAAGCCTGCCCGATCCCAGGGCACGCCAGGGCTCACGACCAGCATTTGGGGCAAAGGCTCAGTCCAGGTGTCGGGGTTGAAGTCAGCATTGAGATGCGCTTCGATTCCTAACGGCGCCAGCTCAGCCGCTCTCGCGTTGAGTACCTCGCCCTTGCCCCGGTCACTTACACTAACCTGCCAGCCCTGCATATGAAGAAGACGAGCGGCAGCGAGACCGGAGGCCCCGAGGCCGATGATGTGAGCACTAGACATGGGCACGGCGGGAAGCGTAACGAGAACTTGGTGAAATTACTGTACGCTCTCCGGTGCCCTAATTTGCAACCCCAAAGGCCTTTGCTTCGACCTAATGCTAAACTGGTTCAGCCCGCATGAGCCCCTGGAGAGGTGGCAGAGTGGTCGAATGCGCCTGACTCGAAATCAGGTATGGTGCAAGCCATCGGGGGTTCGAATCCCCCCCTCTCCGTCCCCAACTGCAATACCTGCAACGCCTATGTTAGGGGCTTGGTAATCTCTGTGATAGTAGGGGCTTGGCGATGCCAAGCCCCTACGGTGTCTGATGAACTTATAGAAGCCAGAAGCAAATCAGAATAAATTGGGCGGATTAAACAGGGCTCAAGGGACTAACCTAAGCGACGCAACAGGAGCAATGATCGGGCTGTCACTGGCACCTGCTGAGTACCGGTATAGGAACGTCCGGTCTTTAGGAAGCGGGGCTCTTTTGTATCAATGACTGTAGACCACTCCCGGTCTTCTAACCCAACAGGTAGGCTAAATTCAATCACGTCGTAGTGAGCATTGAAGAACAGCAGAAAGCTTTCATCGATGATGCGTTCACCGCGCGGTCCAGGCGTTTGCATTGCTTCCCCATTTAAAAACACACCAACAGCTTTGGCAAAACCAATAGTCCATTGTTCATCGGTCATCTCACTACCGTCAGGATTGAACCAGCTGATATCGATAACGCCAGAACCATGAATGGCTCGCCCCTGAAACCAACGCCGCCGTCGAAACACAGGATGCTGATGGCGGAAGTAGATTAGCTGGCGGCTGAAATTGAGCAGGTCTTCATTAGCATCCGGTAACTCCCAATTGAGCCAGGAGATTTCGTTATCCTGACAGTAAGCATTATTGTTACCCTGCTGTGAGCGCCCCATCTCATCGCCCGAGAGTAACATTGGTACGCCTTGGGACAGCATCAAAGTCACCAAAAAATTTCGTCGCTGCTGCTCCCGCAACTGCAAAATCTCGGGTTCATCGGTCTCACCCTCAGCACCACAATTCCAGGAGCGATTGTGGCTTTCACCATCCCGACTTTCTTCGCCATTGGCCTCATTATGCTTCTCGTTATAACTGACCAAATCATTCAGAGTGAAGCCATCGTGGGCAGTGAGAAAATTGATGCTGGCATGGGGTCGGCGTCCATTAGATTGGTATAGATCCGAGCTACCTGTAAACCGATATGCAAACTCGCCTAGAGTCTGATCTTCCCCCCGCCAAAAGTCCCTTACTGTATCTCGATATTTGCCATTCCACTCAGACCACAGCAGCGGAAAATTGCCGACCTGATAGCCTCCTTCGCCAATATCCCAGGGTTCGGCAATGAGTTTCACATTATCTAAAACTGGGTCTTGATGAATGATGTCAAAGAAAGCCGCCAGGCTATCCACCTCATAGAGCTCTCGGGCCAAAGCCGAAGCTAGATCAAAGCGGAAGCCATCGACGTGCATCTCCAAAACCCAGTAGCGCAGGCTATCCATGATTAACTTCAGGACTTGGGCATGTTGCACATTTAGAGAATTGCCACAACCCGTAAAGTCCATGTAGTAGCGTGGATTATCTTCAACCAAACGGTAGTAGGTAGCATTGTCAATGCCGCGCAAAGATAGGTTTGGCCCTAAATGATTGCCTTCCCCTGTGTGGTTGTAGACAACATCTAAAATGACTTCAATACCAGCGAAGTGCAGGGCCTTCACCATTTTCTTGAATTCAATGACCTGCTGCCCCAAAGAACCGCTAGCACTGTAGCCAGAATAGGGAGCAAAATAGTTAATTGAATCGTAACCCCAATAATTGCTCAAACCCTTGTCTACTAAATAGCCGGGGCGGGATAAAAAGTGGTGGACGGGCATCAATTCAATCGCTGTAATGCCTAGAGATTGCAAGTGCCTAATCACGGCTGGATGGGCTAGCCCAGCGTAAGTACCCCGCAGTTCCTTAGGGATATCGGGGTTTAACTTAGTGAACCCTTTGACATGGGCTTCGTAGATGATCGTTTCATGCCAAGGAGTTCGTAGCAGTTTATCATCTCCCCAATCAAAGGTTGGATCAATCACAACCGCTTTGGGGACTAAATGGGCGTCATCAGTCTCAGAGAAAGATAAATCTTTTTCTGGATCAGCCAAATCATAGGCGGAAATTTCAGGTCCATTGCCAATTTCACCATCGAGCGCTTTGGCATAGGGATCAATCAGAAGTTTATTGGCGTTGAAGCGATGCCCTGTTTCTGGGGACCAGGGACCATGCACACGAAAACCATAGCGCTGACCAGGCCCTACCCCTGGTACATATCCATGCCAGACAAAGTTGTTCACCTCTGTGAGGGCTAAGCGTATTTCATCACCCTGCTTATCAAACAGACAAAGTTCAACCCCAGTTGCATTTTCTGAGAACAAAGCGAAGTTGGTTCCCTTGCCATCCCAGGTGGCTCCCAGGGGGTAAACGTTACCAGGCCAAAGTGCTACGTACATGGATGACTTTTAATGTAAAAGGCGGTTGTTACTGACATTACGCTTCGGTCCTGCGCTACTTGGCACAAAAGTTTCTGATGGCACTCCACTTGCTCCACATTCATTGAATCTTGCAAAGCTCTTGATTTCCTGGCAACGTGTCCGAGCCAATTTAGCCTGTGAGGATCAACACCAAGCCTCTCTCAGTACAGCTTCCTGCAAGCCTGTCGGGTTGGCAACAGGAGGGCAGAACCCGAGGGTTTAGTCTGTGTAGCAATCTAATAGGGGCACTAAGCAGCAGGAGCCCTACAGTTAAAAGTATCAAGTGTGGAGATAAGGTATAGACAACGCTAGCCAATATTAGAGCACTTGCCCATCTTTTGGGGGGCTTAAACCCTTACTTTGAATAACCTCTCTGTGAATATTGCTGCATCTGATATATATAAATTCTCTTATAATTCTTAGGCTCTCTAATCTACTCCAGCTGTAAAGTTCTCATTCTAGAGCTAGCTTTTGAAGCTGTAGTCAACCCAACTAACAGATACAATACAGAGACAACCATCATTTGGACTTGTCCATTGACATTTGCCTTGGACAAGCTTAGTGAAGCTAAATCCAGGACTTTTAGGTAGTGGTCACAGCCCTGATGGACCTCTCACCGTAGACGGAGCAATCTCTCGCCTGATAAGGTGTTGGGTAGCACGTCATTGTCTACTGCCCCTGGAAAATATGAAATGGTTCCGTGCAGTAGCCAATTGGTCCAGTCAGGCAAAATCACAACAAAGACAAGGGTGATCGCGAATTGCTCCGACGCATGAGGCAGGGACATCACCAGGGTTGCCTAACTCTGCCCAATCGAGTAGTCCGTCGAGTGGCAACTGAGCCATGCTTCAGCTTGGCAGGGGCTGCATCCAGCAGAATTACGTTGAGGGCTTCTACTTCTGGCGTGAGGCAAATTCGCACGCCCGGTGAGCGGATGGCAGGTCTATCTCCTGCAATTCGGCAGTTTTAAACGTGCAGCTTGAGGTGACCTCAATGGAGTCAGGTACGGTGTTGCAAGACCGCTATCAGATTGTCCGGTCGCTAGGCAAAGGTGGCTTCGGCCAGACATTCGAGGTCAAGGATAAAGGCCCCTCTGGAGGCCGGACTTCTAAGGCCAAGGTTTTGAAGATTCTGACTCTGGATCGCTTTCAAGAGTCTAAGAATCGTCAAAAAGTGGTTGCCCTATTTCAGCGAGAAGCTGAGGTTTTGATCCGTCTAAATCATCCTGGCATTCCTAAAGTAGAGCCAGATGGTTACTTTACCTGGGCGCGGCAGGAGCAAGAGCTGCTGCATTGCTTGGTAATGGAAAAAATTGAGGGCCAGAACCTACGCAGTTGGCTGAGAAGTCGCGCAGACCAGCCCATCCTGCAAGACCAAGCCATCCTCTGGTTGAAGCAGTTACTAGACATTCTCAACCAGTTACATCAC
The DNA here is from genome assembly GCF_014696065.1 of Leptolyngbya sp. FACHB-261. Classification (NCBI taxonomy): domain Bacteria; kingdom Bacillati; phylum Cyanobacteriota; class Cyanophyceae; order Leptolyngbyales; family Leptolyngbyaceae; genus Leptolyngbya; species Leptolyngbya sp. FACHB-261. The sequence goes on from NZ_JACJPL010000013.1 coordinate 60,239, forward strand.
CAAGAGCTATTTCACCGCGACATCAAACCACCCAACATCATGCTCAGGCCCGATGGGCAAATGGTCTTGGTTGATTTCGGCGCAGTTCGAGAAATTACGGAGACTTATCTACAAAGACAAAAAGGGGATGAGACTGGCACAGTCATTGTTTCTGCTGGTTATACACCTCCCGAGCAGGCAGAGGGACGAGCGGTGCTGCAGTCTGATTTCTTTGCCCTTGGACGCACCTTTGTTCACCTGCTAACCGGCCAACACCCCACTAACTTCGACACTGATCCACGTACGGGTCGGCTTAACTGGCGAGACAGTGCCCCTCAAATCTCTAAAGCCTTAGCCGGTCTAGTCGACTACCTGATGGAACCTTTTCCGGGTCGACGGCCTCAAACGGCAGAGGAGGTTATGCGTTGTTTAGCAGAAGTGACGGCGAACGGCTCCGAATCGACAGCGTTTGCCTCTTCTGGCTCTCCTCCCCCCCAACGCCCCCCACTCAATCGCTCGGCCCAATCCGTCGACTCTCGCGATTCCACACCATCCCGCCGTTCAACCCCTTCTCGCCCCAACGCCATTGCCAGTTTTCTGCCTACCCTGGCCCTACTCCATCCCTGGCAAAACGCTCAGTTTCGCCGCTCTCTGCTGGGACATTTAGGCTCGGTTAGAGCTTTGGCAGTGAGTCCCGACGGAGAGATCCTCGCCAGTGGCGGCTACGACCGCACGGTCAAGCTTTGGAACTTGAACACAGGGGAGCAGCTGCAAACTCTGAGCGATCATCGAGAGCGGGTCACCTCACTCACGATTAGCTCTGATGGCAAACTGCTCGCTAGTGGCAGTCATGACCGCACTATCAAGCTTTGGAATCTAGCCACCGGGGACTTGATCCACACTCTGGATGGCCGGTTTGGCCCAATTCACTCTGTCGCTTTTGACCCCAAAGGTCAGACCCTACTAAGTAGCAGTGGCACCGAAATCAAGCTGTGGGCTGTGTTGACGGGCCGTTCAGTTGCGGCCTTTGCAGGCGGCTCAGAATCAATTCGCTCCATTGCCATCAGTCCCGATGGGCGATTGCTTGCGGTCGGTAGTCTAGATGGCACGGTTGAATTCCGGCACGCTCAAACGGGTAAGCTCCTGCACAGCCGCTCTGCGCAGGTGGGCGGCATCGTGTCATTAGCCTTTAGCCCCGATGGTCAACTCCTAGCCAGCAGTAGTGGAACCAGTATCGAAATCTGGGGCCTGCGCTTGGGCAAACGCCTCCACCTCTTGCCTAGTCAGTCAGGCGAGATTGCCTCGGTCGCCTTTAGTCCTGATGGACAAACCCTGGCCAGTAGCGGCGGACCCGCCATCGATCTTTGGAATTTACAGACTGGCAGGCGGCTAAGCAGCCTCACTGGGCACACCAGCTTAATCCGCTCAGTAGTATTCAGCCCCGTGGGCCGGACCTTGATCAGTGGGGCTCAAGACAAGACCATTCGGATTTGGCAGCCTTGAGAAGGTCATGGCCTTGGCAACAGTCCAGCGAGTCGTCGCTAAGTGTTTATGCAGGCTAGACGCAGGAAAGGCAGGAGTTACACTGGTAGCCGAGTCAACCTGAGCTCGTGAGGCACAGTACGTCAGCATGTTTTGGTTTTTCCGCAAGCGAGAATCCTGCACCGTTATTAGCGAAGTAACGGAACTGACGGGCGAGCTCAGAGCCAAAGGCACTGTGCAAATTCAGGGCATCGTCCGGGCAGACATTGATGTCGATGGCCTACTAGAAATTTTGCCTAGTGGAGAGGTTGAGGGTCAGATCGTCCGAGCAGATATTGTGCGCATTTCAGGCAAGCTCAGGGCCTTTGTGCAGGCGAAACGGGTCGAAATCCTCAAGAGCGGCAAACTGCTCGGCGACGTCGAGACTCAGGCGTTGGACATTCAATCAGGAGCTATCTTTGCCGGTCGCTCTCAGATGAACCCTGGTGAAACACCCAGTGTTGGTCCCGGTAATGGCCTGACCTTAGAAGTGCCAGCTCTGCCGCAACGAGAGGCTAGCCCTATGACAGAAGTTCACGGTCAAGAATCCTAGGCAGGCCATTCCTGGCTGTCTGCCGATCTTTATTCGTTTATTCCTTCAGTGGCTCTAAGCTACCAGCAGGCCTTTATCATGTCTTGCTAAGTGCAACAGCTTTTGCTGCCTGAAAGCGAGCTTTGTAATTCGCTGAGGTGAGTCTAGGTTAAAACCAAGACCTGCTCACGCCGCTCCTGTCTATTTTGCTAGTGGCCATGATCTTGTACGAACTCAGCCACCGAGGGCCAATAATTCGGTGGCTTGGTTTGTTTTGAGCATTGGCTTTGATCATTGTTTCAGTTGCGTTGAACTTACAATTTCCAGAGACGTTAGGCTGAGATCAATGCTCGCTGAGACAGCTTTGAATACAGCCTGACTATGTTGCGCAAGCCTCACATCTTCTTCAATCCGTTTTATGCAGGCGGTACGGTTCGGCCCCGCTTGGTTGCACCAGGGCCAGAAACTAAGCAGGCAGCCCGTGATGTGCGCTTGATTCTGGAGACTTTTGCGCAATACATTGGCCAGCCACAGAGTGAAGCTTACAAAGCCCTCAACACCTTGCGCCAACAGAAAGTGGGCGTAGAAGATAAGCGCTGGCAGGGTTTAGTCCACCTGATTGGCAAAGAGTATATCGATGCCGAGATGCAATCGCCGCTCAGCCCCCAAGAGGTGCGCAAAGAAGTCTTTGAAAGAGCGGCAGTTCTACACCCGCTCAACCTTGAGTCGCGGAGTCATTTGTTGCTGCAAATTGCTTCAGAGTGGGGCTGCACGCCTGCGGAGATTGAACATAGCCTTTATGCCGATCTGGCCGACCGCAAAATTCTCCAGTCCTTTGAGGTGCCTACCCCCGAAGCCGTCCTCAGCCGTTACAATCTGGCTCAAGCTCAGGGTCTACTCTACTGGGCACGACGCCTGACAATTACGCTGCGGCGCACAGAGCCCTTTCAAGTCAAATACCTGTTCAAGCACATCAAACGCCTGCGTCTGATGCACGATGTGCGCGGCAATCCGGAGTTGGGCTACGAGATCAGCCTGGATGGGCCTATTTCGCTACACAGAGCCAGCACCCACTATGGCGCCGATCTCGCCCAACTGCTGCCCGCGCTGCCTCACATTCAAGATTGGAGTTTCAGTGCCAGCCTAGAGCACAAAGGCAAAAGCTTCACCTGGACCAGTAGCCCCAGCCAGTTTCCGTCTTATAGCCACTACTTACCGCCCAATAATTACGACAGCCCTGTAGAACTAGCCTTTGCTAACGCATGGGCCAAACTTGACACGCCTTGGAGCATGCTACGGGAGCTAGAGGTCATTGATTTGGGCAGCACTGTCCTCATCCCCGATTTTGTCTTGGAGAACCCAACTGCGAACCCATCACGAGTGAGCTTAGAGATCGTCGGCTACTTCAATCAGGCGTACTTCGAGCGCAAGTACAGTAAGCTACTGCGCTCTCCCCATCCAGCCCTGATTCTGGCCATTTCGCGCAAGTTTCGCGAGTTTGCACCATTGCTGGAACAGCTACCCTGCCCTGTAGTTTGGTACTCCACTGAGGTCAGTGCACGCAGCGTGCTTCAGGTGCTTGGACAATTGCCCCAGTCAGAGGCTATCTAGGCCAGGGACAAAATCAAGCAATCTGAAACTATACAGTGAGCAGAAATACTTATTTGTATGATAAGCTACAAATATGGGAGATGCTCGCTGGAGCTGCACCCCAGTTTTACTGCACACACTCCAGGTAAGTCACATGAACACACACAGAAACGAAGCCCCTCAAGCCATCAAAAACCCTGCTGAGCGTATCTTCTGGGCACTACAGTTAGATTCCAGTGATGGAACTGAAGCTACCCTCCCATCAGGAGCGACTAGCGACACGACCAGTCCTAGAGGTTCTCATCATCCTCAGCGATAGATACAATAGATACAGCAGCCTCTTAATCCGGCTCTTACCCCAGTTAACAAACCGACATCAGTCTATAGAAACAGCGCTCGGCTAAGAAGGTCGGGGGGCTTTTAGCATTCCAGTAATGGTATTGCTTGCTTAACCGGCTGTCCAAAGTTACGCCACTAACTGGATTAGAATCATGGGTGTATACCCAAGGGGATAGGAGCACTACTCGCCTCACTAGTTGAGCTTGCTAGTAATGCTCCTTATCCTGCTTGTCAACGGTCTAAAAATCTTCGCATTTTACTGGATAGCTGTACTGAAGAGCTAGAATCATCTAGCCTTCAAGGTTTCATCGGCTCGATGCATCTGCCTAATGATGCAAACAGGATAGGAGGTAAATCACTCAATTGGCAGTGTTAGCTCGAAAAATATTGATATTAAGCTTATCTAAAACCAATAATTGGGAAAGGCAATTGATAAGGTGACGGGTTAAGTGGGCACGAGGCTTTTTAGAGCGGCTTCTGCTCGCTTGTCCTAGCCCCTCAAACTTGCAAGATTGCATCACTGCATCAAAACCTACATCAAAATCTACGGTCCTAGGCTATTTTCCTGCTCTCTCGTTTAAACCTCATGTCTGTTACCTCTAGTCCGCCACGAACTCTGCAAACCTCCAGGTTACTACGACGGTTTCTGCAACAGCACAGGGGAGACTCTATTCGGCTTAGGGACCTATTTCAAAGTATGGGAAGCCGCGCTTTTGGGCCTACCCTGCTAGTTTGTTCACTGCCGGAGGCTCTACCCCTACCAATTGCTGGTGTATCAGCGATTTTTGGGATTCCGCTGATGTTAGTCTCAGCACAACTAATTTTAGGCTTTTCAAAACCCTGGTTGCCCGGTTGGATTGCAAACCGCTCTTTCAAACGAGTTCAGTTTGAAAAGATTATCAATAAAGGCTTACATTACCTTGAGAAGATTGAGCGACTGGTTCAGCCTCGCTGGCGCTTTGCAACTACGCCTGGAGCAGAGAGGTTGCTTGGACTGCTGTTGCTTGTCCTGGCAATTGTGATTGCTTTGCCAATTCCGTTTGCTAATATGTTGCCAGCTATTGCCATCTTGCTAATCAGCCTCGGCATGATTGAGGGGGACGGCGCACTAATCGTTGTCGGTGTGCTCAGTTCCTGTGTACTCCTTGCCGTTCTAGTAGGAGCTATCTCCACCCTCGTGCCAGCGGGCAAAGCACTCTTGGCCAAACTGCTGGCTAAGCTGCCAGGTTAGGTTGCTGTACTTGAGGCTGAATCACGATCCAACCCTGGCACTGCTTCTACAGTTATTCGCGCTAATTGTCACTGTTTGGGATCAATTTTGGGATTAATTACCATTCACGATCTGATATCGCACCAGGGTTCTGACCTCTTGTAGAGATAGCCCTAATTCACGTGCGATTGCTGTCTCAACTTGATCCAATTCTGTAAACGGAAATTCGAATTCCAGCTCTTTCAAGGCGGAGTTAGCCGTTTTGACTCTCACTCTAGACAAGCCTTCGCGGGTGCTGATTGCTGCTCTAATCGCAAGCACTAAGCGAGCGGGTTGTACCTGAGGTTGTGCATTAGCCTGGAGTCGAGCCCCTTCAGTCTTATAGCCCTGGCTCAACAACTGGTCGGTCACCAGGCCACAACCCAACCAGAAGGCCAAGCCCAGCAAGGGCAAAGGCAGCCAAAACTCTAATCCTAAAGAGGGCAGGGCTGGTAGACGTTTGAATCTCAGCATTTAGATCTCAAGATCAGTGAATCCGGTTTAGGCCAATCACGATACTGGCGGCTTGCCCAAATCATGAGCAGATTACGAGCACATTAGGATTGGGTAAAAACCGTTGCAGGAATGGACCTTTCTGATATAGCTGATATATATGGTAATCCTCCTGGTGGAAGACGACCCAGCGCAATTGGAGCCTCTCCAGGCAGCCCTGTCACAAGCAGGCCACATTGTTGATGCGGTTGAAGATGGAGAGACAGCCCAATGGCTTCTGTCGCAGAAGGACTATGACTTACTGATCTTGGACTGGATGCTCCCTAAAGTCAGCGGGGTTAGTCTGTGTCACCAATACCGACAATCTAGTAGAACGGCTCCCGTGCTGATGCTCACTGCCAAAGATACGACTGCGGACAAAGTCACGGGGCTAGACGCGGGCGCTGACGATTATCTGGTGAAACCAGTGGATGTCATTGAGCTCCTAGCACGGGTCCGAGCCCTCGGACGGCGTTCGCCCCTGTGGCAGGGAGATATGCTCAGCACTGCCGACTTAAATCTGCACCTGCCCCGTCTGCTCCTGGAGCGGCAGCAAGTCGAAGTCCAACTGTCGGTTCGGGAGTTCCAGCTCATGGAGTATCTCATGCGTCATCCGCGTCAGGTTCTATCGCGTGAGCAGATTGAGCAAGCCCTGTGGTCATGGGGAACCGAGCCCGAAAGCAATGCAGTAACTACGCTAGTTCGGCGCCTCCGGCAACGCCTACAAGCAGTTGGTGCCAAAGATTGGTTAGAAACGGTTTATGGCATGGGGTATCGGCTCAATGCCCCAGAGCACGCCTAAGCACCTCTCAGCCAACCCTCAGACTGTTTATGTTTAAGCGTAGTCGCCGCACTCTGGCTTATTGGTTTGCTCTCTCAATGGGCAGTATTCTAATTGTCTTTGCGGGCGTGATTTATTCGCTGGCAGTTGAAGAACAGCGTCAAGCTTTTGATCAGAATTTATACGACGGCAGCCAAGCGATTGCAGCGAAAGCTCGCTATCGTTTTCAACAGGGACGGTGGCAGGTCGATTTGGAAGAGGTTCCCTTCCTAGGGAACAATAATAATGCGCTAGCTCTCAACAGCAAACTTGCCTACGTTCGCTGGTATAACCAAGCGGGCTATCTGGTGCAGTTTATTGGTGCGCCAGCGCCGATAAGACTGCAAGGTACATCAGGATTTAAAACCATAAAACCTAATTATTTAGGCAAAGATCCAGACAAGCTCAATGCCTCAAAAGCCTGGCTGCGACAAGTGACGCTACCAGTATTTCAGAACAATTTGTTGATCGGTTATTTGCAAGTAGCAGCACCGCTTCTGACACTACGGGAACGGCTCGATCAGGTTCGGCTATTTTTAGGACTCGGAGTGCCGATCACTCTGGGCATTATTGGCTTGGCTGGCTGGTTTTTGGGAGGAGTGGCGATGCGGCCCATCCGGCGTTCCTATGAGCAACTGCAACAATTTACAGCCGATGCTTCCCATGAATTACGCGCTCCCCTTGCGGCGATTCTGAGCAATGCTCAGGTCGGGCTACTGTCGCCCGCCCATGATAGTTCACAGCAGCGTTTGCGCTTGGAGAATATTGTCGGGATTACCAAGTCAATGAGTGGCTTGATCGATCACTTACTGTTTCTGGCGCGTCATGAAGGAGCCCTGGCCCCCGAACGCCTAAAAAGTGTTGATCTAGTCAACTTAATCCAGCGAGTGGTAGAAGACCAAGGGACTCTCGCCAAGGAACAAGGCTTACAACTGATCAGTCACCTACCGGTGCAACCCTTGAGCTTAAAAGCTGATCCAGATCTATTGCGACAGGCTGTGGTCAATTTGCTGAGTAATGCCTTCAAATATACGGCTTCCGGTGGCACGGTTCATTTGCGGCTTTTGAGCCAAGCACAGAAGGCAATTATTCAAATCGAAGACAATGGCATTGGCATTCCAGCCACTGATTTACCCCATGTCTTTGAACGGTTTTATCGAGTTGATACAGCCCGTTCCCGGCAGACCGGGGGTTTTGGCTTGGGATTATCAATTGCGCAGCAAATCGCCCAAGCGCATCGGGGGCGGATCAGCGCAACTAGCACAGTTGGGCAGGGAGCAATTTTTCAAATCGAGTTGCCTCTTAAGCCAGGCCCTGTCATTGGGCGTCAATTGGGCGTTTAGGCTGCTGACACTTTTCTGTCATATTTACCGTTCAAACTTGGGATAGCAAGACAAGAGCGGTTGGTTTAATCTCGCGGTTCTTCAGGATGCAGAACTTCCAGGGGCGCAGATGATGTTCGGTCGGAAGCTTAAGCGATTGAGATCCACACTGACTTTGGGTGAACAGACAGTGCAGGCGCGCTAAGCCCGCCCAGCAAGACCATCTGGGACGATCCACAACTCCTACATTTACTTTCCGAAGGAGATCAGGGACATGCTCAAGCAGGGACTCAAGAACGCGCTCAAGCAAAGGCTGATGCAGATCGTGATGGCTGTAATTGCAATCGCAGCCCTGGTCACGATTGAAGCGGAACGAGCCAGTGCGCACCACGGCTGGAGCGAGTACAACAATCAGCAGACTCTAAACCTCACAGGGCAAATTCGCAGTGTGGGCTATGCCAATCCACACACGGTTATTCAAGTTGAAGCTGCCGGTAAAGTGTGGCGTGCGGTTTTGGCCCCGCCTGCTCGTATGCAACGTCGAGGTTTGCCCCAGAATGCCCTGCGAGTCGGCCAGACTGTACGAATCGTTGGCTATCCCCACCGCAGCGAGGCCAACGAAATGCGGGCAGAGCAGATTGTGCTCAGCAACCAGACGGTGGAGTTGCGCTAATGGAGCTGCCTGCGGCCACAGACTGGTCTTGGTTGGAGAACAGTGTTCTAGCCACTGTGATTCGCGACTGGATCTGGCTCTATCCCCTGGTTGAAACTGTGCACATTTTGGCACTGGCAATCCTGTTCGGAACGGTGACCATGTTCGATCTCCGTCTGCTTGGGTTTTCCCATCACCTGTTAGTGACGGATCTTGTACAGTTCCTGTTACCTTGGGCTTACCTCAGCTTCGGCATTGCCGTGCTTTCAGGGCTGCTCCTGTTCGCAGTCGATGCCACTGAGATAGCAGTCAATCCTGCCTTTCGCTGGAAACTGCTCCTGATGACTGGAGCAGGGATTAATGCAGCTAGCTTCCATGCTGGCCCTTTCAGATCTGTCAAACGCTGGAACCGAGGAATCCGAGTGCCAACCATAGTTCAGATTATTGCTGGGCTTTCTCTGATTCTGTGGACGGGGGTCATCATCTGTGGACGCATGATTGCCTATGTCTAATCATCTATATCTAAATGACCCAAATGATTCGAAAGTGATCCAGAAGCAACTCAGAGACGAGTCAGAACCTGAGCGGATTGCTCAGCTCTGCGGTCCAAGTTTTGCCTGACTTCGAGAGTCCGTTCAAGAACCCAACCCAAGAGTTGAATGTTTAGTATGGAATTGAGTAGAAGCAAGGCTCAGCTCGTCAGTTTTCTGCAACAGGAACTGACACTTCCACCTTCATCCATCGCATTAGCCTTGCGGCATTGGGAGCAGGATCCTGGTCCTCTATCGATGATTCTTTGGCAGTACGGCCTGGTCTCTTTAGAGCAGCTTGAGAAGATTTTTGACTGGCTCGAAATGAGCGAGCACGAAGATATTGGTCAGCCCGTTACCGTCCCAATAAGTTAAAAATCAAAGCAACGTGATCGAGCAGAAATTTAGAATTACCCCTGTCAGAACTAAGCCTCAGTCAAATCGCAGTATGGTTGCAAGTCCGTGGCGGGCTGCTGCCGCTATAGCTTTGGTTGCAATGTCTGCCGCTTGTGAAGGCGATCTCAGCCGAGTCGGTGCGCAGACCCCAGCCATTGCCCCCGCCCCTGCCTCTACCCCTGCCCAACAACCTGTTACCGCACCTGCTGAGCCTGGCGACCCTTACGCAACCGCTCAAGCTTTAGTAGCCCTCGGCCCACGCGTAGCGGGAACTCCAGCAACGGCCCAGGCCAGCAGCTACCTGGTAGAGGCGTATCGCAGAGCGGGTTATGTCACTGAGGTTCAAACCTTTACTTATTCAAAGTTTCAAGATTTGGGCTCAAGTTTAAACATTGGTGGGACGACGATTGAGGCGCGAGCCCTGAATGGTTCTACCTCTGGCAGAATCACAGCCCCACTTGTTGCCGTCCCCAATCTGGGACGCCCTGCCGACTTCGCTGCGGTTGATGTTCGAGGGGCAGTTGCAATTGTGCGGCGTGGCGAGATTCGCTTTTCGGAGAAGGTGCAGAACGCAGCGGCTGCCGGAGCCGTCAGTCTGATCATCATCAACAATGAACCAGGCCAACTGCTCGGCGCAGTGGGGGGTGAAAGCAGAATCCCCGCACTGACGCTATCGGGGGAGCGCGGCGGTCCATTGCTAGAGCAAGCCCGTCGCCAACGGCTGTCAGTGGACCTGAACGTGAATACTCGTCAAGGAACTGTCACCGGGCGCAATGTGATCGCGCACTTAGAGGGAGTGGACCGCCCCAGTGTTGTGCTCGGCGGCCACTACGACTCAGTGCAGGGCTCACCCGGTGCCAATGACAATGCCTCAGGCACGGCAGTTGTCCTGGAGATCGCTCGCCAGTTGAAGGATACGCCTCTGGCCCGTCAGGCCTGGTTTGTCGCCTTTGATGGCGAAGAAGACGGCTTGCATGGCTCTAAAGCCTTTGTGAAAACCGCCGGACCCCAGTTCTTGACTGGCCTGAAGGGGATGCTGAACTTCGACATGGTGGGGGTGAATGACGGCCTTCGGGTGGGCGGCAATTCAGAACTGACAGCGTTAGCCAAAGCCATTGACCCGAAAATTTCCACGTTTGATGCCAACGGCGGTAGCGATCACGCTTCGTTTGCAGCAGCTGATGTACCGGTTATCTTCTTTTACCGGGGGCAAGACCCCAATTATCACAGCCCAAATGACCGAGTCGTTGATTCCCGTTTGCTTAACGAAACAGCCCGAATTGGGCTTGGAGTAGTCAAGCAACTATTGGCTCCTGATTCTGTTCGTTCCCAAATTTAATCCTGATTCCAATTCTCTAAAAAATAACTATGTTTCTCCTTTTTGCCCGGAAGTCAGCAAGTTACTTATCGCTAATTTTATTAGGTGCTGTTGGCGGTTTTTGGGGCGCCCAGAATTTGCCGACCCAAACGCTACCGATCCAGCTCCCTATTCATTCCCCAACAGCTCGCTTACTACCTGAGTTGACTGGTAATCCAGCGGCAGCTCTAGGACCTAATACAGAGGCCAATTTCATCGCTGATGCTGTGGAGAAAACTGGCCCCGCAGTCGTTCGGATTGATTCTTCTAGAAATCTAGGAAGACCAACAGCCTCTAGAAATCGCGTGATGCGGGGAATTGGCTCTGGCTTTATTGTCCAACCGGATGGCCTGGTTTTGACCAGTGCCCATGTTGTGGACGGAGCCGACCGCGTAACCGTCACACTCAAGGATGGCCGGAACTTCAACGGACGAGTTTTGGGCGAGGATGAACGAACTGATGTCGCCGTCATTAAGATTGAAGCGGCTAATTTGCCCGCAGTTACACTTGGCAATTCGGCAGATCTGCGCCCCGGTGAGTGGGCGATTGCTATTGGCAATCCCCTAGGTTTAGACAACACAGTGACCGCAGGCATCATCAGTGCCACTGACCGTTCCAGCCAAGACGTGGGTGCCCGTAATCGACAGATTGATTTTATCCAGACTGATGCCGCGATTAACCCTGGTAACTCTGGTGGTCCTTTGTTGAATCAACAGGGCCAAGTGATTGGCATGAACACGGCAATTATCGGTCGAGCGCAGGGTTTAGGCTTTGCCGTGCCGATTAATCGAGTTCAACAAATCGCCAGCCAATTAGCGGCGCAAAGCTAGAGATTCAAACTTAGAAACTCAGAGTTAGAAACTCAAAGCCAATCAATAGCCAAACCCAGCTTGACTGGATTAGTTTAGCAAACAGATGGATTCTCAAAGACGAACTCAAGTGATGGAACCCTCTGACCTGGCTGCCTGTTATCGAACGCTAGGCCTGACCAACGAAGCTACAGAACAAGACATCAAGTCCGCCTATCGGCAGCTGGCTCGTCAATATCACCCGGATGTCAATCCGGGTGATCCAACTGCCGAAGCGCACTTCAAGCAGGTCGCCTTGGCTTATCAGGCTCTCCTCACAGCTTTTCAGCAGCGGTCACAAGGTCATCCCCCTAGCGGGACCAGTCCATCCGTCTCAACCTCCCCGGCACCCACAACACCCTCAGCAGGAGCATCAGTACCCACTGCGGCTTCTACCGAGGTGCGCTTTCATATCCACAATCCCGAACAACGAACTCCAACCAGTCATTCTCCACAGACCAGTCAATTGGAGAACGAATGGAAGCGACGACAGTTGAATCAGCTCCAGCGTTTGCTGCAACGGGGTAAATGGCAGCAGGCTATTGAGTTGGCCGAAGACTTAGCCTATCGCTTTAAAGACGATCCAGAAGTTCAGCAAGGGCAGGGGCTGGCTTACCACGGTTGGGGCAGAAAGCTCCTGGACCGCAAGCGCTATGAGCAGGCGCGGGTCTATCTCAAAAAAGCGTTGCAAGCTGACCCGCGCAACCAGAAGCTCTGGTCTGAGGTTGAACGAGACTACAGACGCATCGAACGCCAACTGAGGCTGTAGACCTACGTAGCTGTCTAAGGCTAAATGGTCTGGGGCTGGCCCTTCTAGGGCTATAAGTGGGTTCAGTCCGTTTCGCCCCTGGGGATACCCCTTTGAGCCCACGTTGGAGTCAAGCTAGCCTGCCGCAACCTCGCTGGTTGCTGCTACTCCTGTCACTTCTGCTGATTGCCCTTTCCTGGTGGGGACTGCTGGCTGCACGCACAGGCTTAAATGTGCGTTCCCTAGAGCACGATGGCGTGCCGATGCTGTATCTGGCACTGCAGCAGGCGAGCCAAGCACCAGGGGTTCTGATTGCGCATGGCTATGCTGGCTCCAAGCAGTTAATGCTGGGCTACGGTTACACCCTGGCCCGGTCTGGCTATGCAGTGATGCTATGGGACTTCGATGGTCACGGTGCTAACACAGCTGCTCTAGAACGTCTTTCGCTCCAGAGAAATCTTGATACCGCCTATGCTGCCCTCCTGGAGCAGCCCGAAGTTGATCCCAAACGTCTAGCCCTCCTTGGCCATTCAATGGGCAGTGGTGCGGTGATGTCTGCGGCGATTCAAGACCCAGCTCGCTTCGCAGCAACGGTTGCAATCTCCCCTACAGGTGCGGCAGTCACACCCGAAACCCCTCGCAATCTGATGCTGCAAGCCGGAAGTTGGGAGCAGGGTTTCGTTGCCAATGCTCAACGACTGCTAGCGGCAGCGGGTGGCGAAAACAACGACTTAGCCGGGGGACGGGGGCGGACCTTTGTGCTGATCCCTAAAGCTGAGCACATCACCATCCTCCTGCGGCCTATCAGTCATCAGGCTGCGCTTAACTGGCTCGACCAGACCTTTAACCTGCTACGCTCGGCCCAGGCTACCATGCAGCCCTATATCGACCGGCGCTTTCTCTGGTATGGGCTGCATTTGCTGGCCTGGTTGCTATGCCTCAGCGCCCTCGCACCAACCCTGACGGCCATTGTCCCTGAGAGCAAAGTGACAAGCAGTCGCCTCAGACGCTGGGGTGGGTTGCTGCTATCGCCTCTGTTGGCCGGTGGAGCGCTGCTGTTGCTCAGCCGTAGCATCCAACTCGAGAGTTTGGGAGGCGTGCAGGTCGGCGGTGCTGTCGGTCTCTGGTTTCTGGTAGCTGGCCTGGTCTGGCTGGCGAGCCTATTTCGCCTACCCCGACCCACGCTGCCAGCCCTCGGTGTGGGCGCTGTGCTGTTCGGGTTACTTTGGCTTGCCTTTGGGGTGATGGCACAAGAAGTTTGGCTGCAATGGTGGCTCTTAGCAGGACGGCTACGCCTATGGCCCCTGCTCGCGGTAGCCTGTGTGCCTTGGTTCCTTGCCTCAGGCTTAGCCCAACGTCATGCTGGAGGGGCGGAGCGTCTGCTGTGGTGGCTGGCGCAAAGTGTGGTGTTAGTGGTGGGCTTTGGTTGGCTGACTCAATTACTGCCTCAATTGGGCTTTATTTACCTGTTGCTGCCGTTATTTCCACTGTTGATGGCTATGTTTGTTTGGATCGCAGCCTTGCTCCGGGATGCTTGGAGTTACGCTTTGGGCAGTGCCCTGTTCTTCGGCTGGGTTTTGGCTGCCGTCTTTCCCCTAGCGTCTTGACTAGGTGGAATCGCGTCACAGCAAGCAGATTTCGGAAGCTGCGATTGGTAATCTTTACAGCTCGCCGAGAAGTTCAGAGTGAAATTCATAGCCAAGGAGTCAGACTGATGGTGTCTAGCCGTGAAGGCCAAAGAGTTCCCAAAGTCACTTTTCGTACTCGCCAAAATGGTCAATGGCAAGACGTGACCACAGATGAATTATTTACGGGTAAAAACGTCATTGTTTTCGCGTTGCCAGGGGCATTCACTCCAACCTGCTCCTCCACACACCTACCGGGTTACAACGAGCTGGCTAAAACCTTTAAGGAAAATGGTGTAGATGAAATTATCTGCCTTTCGGTTAACGATCCCTTTGTAATGAATGAATGGGCAAAGGATCAAGAAGCAGAAAACATCACCATGATGCCCGATGGCAATGGCGAGTTCACGGATGGTATGGGCATGTTGGTGGATAAAGCAGATCTGGGGTTGGGCAAGCGCTCTTGGCGCTACTCAATGCTGGTGAAAGATGGTCTGATTGACAAAATGTTTATTGAACCTGATGAACCCGGCGACCCTTTCAAGGTCTCAGATGCGCAAACCATGCTCAAACACATTAATCCCCAGGCTTCGAAACCGAAGTGCGTTTCCCTGTTTACCAAGGTGGGCTGCCCCTTCTGCGCCCGAGCTAAGGAAATGCTGACCGAGCACGGACTGAATTACGAAGAAATCACCTTAGGCGAGAATGCAACTTCTCGCTCGCTCAAGGCGGTTACCGGAGCAACAACAGTTCCCCAAGTTTTTATTGATGGCCGCTTGATTGGCGATTCTGAAGCTTTGGCCAACTATCTCAAAACGGCCTAGGTTAAACCTAAGTTTAACTGGGAGTGCTGCCTCAAGAAAGACCTACTTTTCTTAAAATCGGCGCACTTGCAATCGACACCATGTTTCTTGCGAAAGCTGCTGGACCGGAGGTGAGCGGACGATTTTCCAGCTCCTCAGCCCTTAATGAGGTACTTTCCGGGCCTAAATTTCTGGCCTCATGAACTGGTCTCATGAAATCGTCTGTTTCTATCCCTATCAGGGGATTTCAGGCCAAACGGTCCAGCGTCGGCTTGGCTGAGCTAGCTCAGCCAAGCCACCAAAATTCGAGAGTGTCCAAAAAATTTCCCTCAAAAGGGCAACTTGACCGCCCCAGGAGTAGTACATTAGTATTACTTAGTCACAGATTTACTCTCGTTTAACCCTCCCTGGGGACCTATGGCACTTAAAAAGCACATCAGCCTTTACCCTGCAGACCTTGGCAACGGTACTCTGAAGTGGATTCCACCCGGCAATCACGAAGTTCAGGCAATGCCTTCAGTGGCTGCTGACATCATTCCCGGGGAGCGAGTTACGGGCGACCTCGGTGGCTCGGTCTACTTACAAGTCCTCGAATCCGACTGTGAGCAACTCAATGGCCGCAACGTGGTGGTCGGTCGCAAGGCTTACGAATATCCCAACGCCAGAGCCACATTCAAGGCACCCGATAAAACGCCCTATTACCCAATTCTGGCCCTTGCCACGATCGATGGCGAGGAAGGCGCAGAAATCACGATCGATTGTCTAGTACTCCAGATGCTCGACACTAAAGATGAGTCGGGCAAAGCATTGCTGCGCGAGCAGATCGTGGGCAAGCACTTCAAGCTCAGTCGCAACGGCAAAGTATTCAAGCTACTGATCAAGAATCTGGTGGTAGTTCCTGAAGCATTTCCTGGATACATCTACACCAAGCAAATGGATCTGTTGCTGCCGGATTCTTACAATGCCTATTTGGACGTAGGTGCCGGCACGATTCAAGGCATGGTTGTCAAGCCGAACGGTGAGATTTATCAGGGCACCAGTTTTGTAGTTGAGCGCCGAGGTGTAGGCCGCATTGCCGAAGACATTGCTCGCAACCCAGCAATTATCGAGGCTCTGGGCAATCGCCATGCCAAGCCCGAGCAGATTCTCGAAGCGATTAAGGGTGGCACTTACGCGATTGGTTCTACCTTCCGACGCGTGGATTTCAAGGCTCAATACGATGCTTTACGCAGTGGTTGGATGATCAACGCTGTCGATGATGCGCTGCGCTATTGGGATCACTGCATCGAGCTGGTCGAAACTATTTACCTGTTTGGTGGTGGCGCCAATCATATGCGGCAAATTGCCGCTGTGAACGAAGGCTGGGTGATTTTAGATCAGCCTGAATATGTCAATATCCGAGGTTTGGCTCTGTATGGAGCTTTTGCTGGCGTAGGAGCCACGCCGCTACGCAAGGTTGGTTAGGGGGATTGGAAACATGACAGGCACATTAGAACCGAATCAAAAATCCACGAAAAAGCTGAAGCTGCTGATTGAAGATAATTACAAAGAGCAACTGCAAAGCTTGAAAAAAGCGTTCAAAGTCAGCAGCATGAATCTGGCAATTGAGCGGCTGATTGACTTATACGGGGAGCGAGCAGAGCGGGATCAAAGGGCATTTGAGGAAGCGATTCGCTCAGGGCGAACCGTACTGACAGCGCCAGGACCCGGCTCTGGGTCTACTGTACAGACCGTACAGCCTGCTGCTCTACAACCTGTTGCGCTACAACCGATTGCAGAACCACCGCCGCCGGTGGAGGAAGCGCCAGTGCGCAGACTTAGTAAATTCAGCCGAGGACTTGACGCTTTGCGTTAATGTTTGGCGTGGTTTGCTCTTACCCGTTGCCCGTAATTGCAGGATTAATCAAGTGGCTGGTGGCACCAGCAATGCCATTGAGCATAAACTGAACCCCAACTGCAGCCAGTAACAGGCCTAGAATTCGGGTGGCAATATCTAGGTCTGTTTTACCAGCTTTGAACAACCCAGTAGGTCTTGTCTGAGAATGAGACCTGCACCTGTACGGTTAAGTAGCACCTCACCGCAACCAGTTTGAGCTGAGATGCTACTTATACCAACTCACTTTTTAATCGCTACACACCGACCCCTCCCAACCTCCCCCTGCTAAGGGGAGGAGCCGTAGGCGGTGGGGTTTTGATTGGTAGCTCTCATTTAGAGAATTGGTATTACAGCTTTAGGACATCCAAGGGATCGCTTTAGCGGCCATAAAGCGTAATCGGCACACCCGACTGCATGATCACGATCCGAGAGGCAGTAATGTTACCCGTTGCAACTCCAGCGACGGCCCCGCCTAATGTGCTGGCAGCACTGTCCGCTTGAACAGCAGTTCCTGGATGGAGGTGAAGCTCAACATTACTACGAGAGTAGGCTTCGGCTGGCTGAACTGTTATCAGGGTCGTCCCTGCCAATCCCAGACTGAGAGCGGTTGCATACAAGGCTTTATTGACACGTATGC
Source organism: Leptolyngbya sp. FACHB-261 (assembly GCF_014696065.1). Lineage (NCBI taxonomy): Bacteria > Bacillati > Cyanobacteriota > Cyanophyceae > Leptolyngbyales > Leptolyngbyaceae > Leptolyngbya > Leptolyngbya sp. FACHB-261. Next base: position 77,555 of record NZ_JACJPL010000013.1, read on the forward strand.
TCATGGTCTTTCTCCTAAAATTATGAATCTGAGGATGAATCTGAGGGGTTAGCGAGTATTTTGTAAGGGACGCCTGTCAATGACTCGGCTCTATTACTAATCAGGCTTGGGTTAGGCGTGAGTGTAGTGCTCCAACCAGTCAAAAATCTGCTCAAGCTGTTGAAGTGAGACCAAACCGTACTGCCAAAGAATCATGGGCAAGGGACCAGGGTCTTGCTCCGAAAGGCGCAGGGCTAAGTTGAGTGAGTCTTCTGACAGCGCCAAGTTTTGCCGTAGAAAGTTGACGAGCTGAGTTTTGCTGTTTTGCAGAATCATTATTAAACCCTCTTACGAATACTGGTCGTTCTCTATAAAGCTGAAAGCAGCGCTGGAAACCACTGGACTCAGTATTGAGCTACAACAGCCTTGAGAACAGGCAAGATCTGCCAGTAAGGCCGTAATTTAAAATTCAACTTAAGCACTACCCAGCCGAAACTAAGCCAAAAGCAGTCACTCAACTCAGTTGATCTGTCACAAGAACAGGCGAGACCCGCTTGGAGTGAACCGATTGGCTTCAACAAAGGAAACTTAAAAGCGACAATTTTTTGAAGAATACCCTAGCAGCCAATGTCGTTTGGCTATTGGTTTGGCAAGAAATCAAGTTGTTTTCTAAATGGCTTATCTTAGCTGTTCAAAGCTTCTAAGAAGAGGAAAACTGAGCATAGTTCTTGGGGAAGGTAACCTCACCGGTTCAGATCCCAATCCTTATTAGGAGTAGTCCAATGCGCTTATTACTAAAAACCCTGACTCTCGCTGCGCTACTAAGTCTGACCCTAGCCTCTGCGGCAAAAGCGGCAAAACCAGCTCCGGCTCTGCCCAACTCAAACCCTATTGGCCCTTCCGATTCCCAGTACACAGTGCGGGGTCTTGGCAAGAATGAGGGGTACTATCTTTCCACTGTTCAACCACAAGGTACTAAACATCTTACCTCCCAATCTCTAACACACATCCAGATGGAAAAGTCTCTCAAGACTACCGCTCCCAAGCAAGGGGTGTCTGCAGAAGATCGGCAATGGCCTCATTTCAATCGATAGATGCTGTCGCCGCATCTTGGGGAGACTATCTTAGCTATGCTGCAGCAACCTAGGTGCCGGCTGCAATCTGTAGTATTGGCAGCAGCCGGTTTGATATTTCTCAGCTGACCGGTGCAATTTCTCAACTTCCTGCTCGCACTTTGCAAGTGAAGCTGATATTTAGCAACGGCACTACTAGCCAGTGGGGGTTAGGTCACGAAACCGTGCAAGCCCTGGAGAATTTAATCACCCTACGTCACACCCGGCGGCGTCCCACAACCCGTTTCAACGCCTTAGCCCTTTAAACGGGCTGATGCTTCGCCGCTTTCGGTTGCCAACGCTTGAGTTGGGTCATCGTGAGACCTGTTACCAGGGTGCCTATTGCGATTGCGACCACATAGAGCCCACCTTGACTTACAGCATTCGGAATTGCCAACACGAAAATGCCGCCATGAGGGGCACGCAAGCTACAACCGAACAACATCGACAGCCCCCCAGCGACTGCCGAACCAGCAACGCAAGCAGGTAACACCCGAATTGGGTCTTTGGCCGCGAAGGGAATAGCGCCCTCAGTAATAAAGGAAATCCCCAGCACGGTTGCGACTCTACCCGCTTCTCGTTCTTCTTGCGTAAATTGGCGTTTTGCCATCAGGGTTGCCAGGGCCATTCCCAAGGGAGGCGTCATACCCGCTGCCATCACCGCTGCCATCGGCTGAGTAACGTTACTGGCAAGGAGTCCCACGGCGAAGGTATAAGCCGCTTTGTTAACCGGACCTCCCATATCTACCGCCATCATGCCGCCCAGAATCAAGCCCAGAATAACGGCGTTGGTTTGCCCCATGCTCTGCAAAAAGGCCGTCATACCATCCAGAATGGCTTTGACGGGTGCGCCAAACACGTAAACCAACAGCAGCCCAACCGCTAAGGTTGAGAGCAGGGGAATGATCAAGACCGGCTTCAGTCCTTCAAAGTTGGCTGGCACGTTGACTTTATCGCGCACAAATAGAGCAATATAGCCCGCCAGAAAGCCAGCCACGATACCGCCCAGAAAACCCATGCCTAGATTGGACGCCAGCATGCCGCCAATCAGACCGGGTGCTAAACCAGGACGGTCAGCAATGGAAAAAGCAATGAAACCAGACAGAACCGGCACAATCAAGGCAAAGGCAGACTTGCCCCCAATCTGAAGCAGAGCATCACCAAAGCTGCCAGGTTCAGGCTTCAGGCCAAAGACAAAAGATAGGGCAATAATTAAGCCCCCGGCAACAATCACAGGCAGCATGTAGGAAACTCCGGTCAGGAGATGCTTGTAGGGACTGGAGCGCTTTGCTGACTGTTCTGTTTTTACCTGCTGGACCGACTGTAAATAGCCTCCCTGCCCGTTGGTGCTTTGCGCTTCTGGAGCTGGCATGGTCAGAGCTGAGTCGATTACCGCTTTTCCAGATTTCAAGGCTTGCTTGGTGGAGGTTTGATAGAGCCGCTTGCCACCAAAGCGAGATAAGTCTACGTGGGTATCAGCAGCGATAACCACAGCATCGGCCTGAGCAATTTCTTCGGCAGTTAGCTGATTTTTGGCCCCCACCGAACCTTGCGTTTCTACTTTAATCTCGTGGCCGAGTTCAACCGCCGCTTTGCGTAATGCCTCCGCTGCCATAAAGGTATGAGCAATACCAGTGGGACAGGAGGTGATGCCCACCAAGTGTTTGACTGTGCTAGTAGGGGCCGCTGACGGAACAGGGATTGGCGGATCTTCAGGCGTGGGAACGAGGGGTTCGCTGTCTTCTTGCCTCTCCTGATCAGCCTCAGCAATCGCCTCTTCAATCACGGCTTTGGTGTTACGAATTGCCTGACTGGTTGAGGTTGCATAGACTGGTTTACCAGAGAACCGGGACGCATCTACATGGATATCCGCGCCAATAATCGCCAGATCGGCCTCTGCGATATCTGCCGCTGAAAGCGGCGTTTTGACACCTTCTGATCCTTGGGTTTCTACCTTGATGTCATAGCCCATCACTTGAGCCGTTTTTCTAAGGGCTTCGGCTGCCATGAACGTATGGGCAATGCCAGTAGGGCAAGCCGTAACTGCCACAATTTTTTTAATAGAGTTCATGATGGTTGTCAGTAATTGTCAATTTGATTCGGTTGTAGAGTTAAGGTTTTTTCTGTTGGTCAGCGAGAGCATCAAAGCAGTGCCAAAAAGGTCAGAGAATAGCGCTACAGCGTTTTCACGCTGACCTTATTCATAAAAGACTCAATGGTTTCTCTGGGAGGTAATCGAGGTCCGACTTGGCTCAACGCGCCCATCGAAAAAGCAGTTGCCAGCCGCGCGCAATCTGCAAGAGCCAACCCCCGAAGCTTGCCGGTGACCAAGCCCGAAACCATCGCATCGCCTGCGCCCACCGTGCTGACCACTTCGATTTGGGGAGGACGAGCCACCACGGCTTCAGTTGCTTCCGCAAAAATCGCCCCTCTCGCCCCCATCGACACGACAACGCACTGGATGCCTTTGGCCAAAAGGTCTTGAGCAGCTTGGGCAATCGCCTCCTCGGTCTCTAATGCCTTGCCAAATAACTCTTGCAACTCATCAAGGTTGGGTTTGATCGCATAGGGTGCAAACGGAATGGCTTGGCGAAAACTTTCACCACTGGCATCTAGAACCACAGTTTTGCCTTGCGCTTTCAGTCGAGCTACAAGCTCCCCATAAATGCTAGTAGGCAGCCCAGCCGGGATACTGCCAGATAGCACAAACCAATCATGATCAGCTACCAACTCATCAATGATTTGTTGCAGCATAGCCACGTCATTGACGCTCGCAGCTTGCCCCGGGAAGTTAATATCTGTAACTTGATTTTGTGCGGCATCAATGATTTTGACATTGACCCGAGTTTTGCCAGGGATGGCAATAAATCGGTTTTGGATACCTTTTTGAGCGAAGAAGCTTTGGAACAGTTCTGCGTTGTCCTTGCCCAGGAAACCCGAGACCGTGACTGAGAACTCAAAACCTGTCAAAAATGAGGCGACATTTACACCTTTACCGCCGGGATCGGCCTGTTCCCATTCCACCCGATTGACTTCGCCAGCTCTGAAATTGGCAATCGAAGCCGTCTGATCAATAGCTGGGTTTAGGGTAATTGTGGCAATTTTGGGACTCATGATTCTCTTCTTTTAATGCGAGATCGCGACGCCGTTGCTTCAGCAAAGCGATGCTGTGCAGAACACATCTCGCAGGATTGGCCTACAGGGCACGAACTTCCTGCGCATTGCGACATTGCAAAGCGCGTTTCGCTAATACTTGCGTTTGCCCAAGGGAGAGGCTGCGTAGTTTCGCCTTAACCGCCGCCACGCTAGGAATGCTGATGCTTAACTCGCTGACGCCGAGCCCTGCCAAGATAGCTGCCCCTTTAGGATCACCGGCAATGCCGCCGCAGACACCAACCCACTTACCGGCCCCATTTGCAGCTCGAACCGTTTGATCAATTAGCCGTAGAATCGCCGGATGCAGGCCATCAGCCTGTTTAGCTAAGGCGGGATGGCCCCGATCCATGGCCAGAGTGTACTGAGTCAAATCGTTAGTGCCAACTGAGAAGAAATCGACTTCTTGAGCAAACTCAGGCGCCATCAACACCGCAGAAGGCACTTCGATCATCATGCCGATTTCTATAGGCTCCGCGCCAATTTCTAAACGAACTTCCTCAGCAATTGTCTTGGCAGCCTGTAAATCTTCAAGCGTAGCGATCATCGGGAACATGATCTTGACCGAACCAGTGTGAGCAACTCGAAAAATCGCGCGCAGTTGAGGCTTAAACAAGTCTGGACGTTGCAAGCAAAGCCGAATGCCTCGGATTCCCAAAAAAGGATTTTCTTCTGCTGGCAAATTAAGATAGGGAACCGCTTTATCGCCACCGATATCTAGGGTTCGGATAATTAGAGGCAAGCCGTTGAGGGCTTGGGTCATCTGGCTGTAGGCCGCGAACTGCTCCTCCTCCGAGGGCGGCTCCGAGCGATTCAGGAACAGAAACTCGGTTCTCAACAGCCCGATCCCCTCTGCCCCCGCATTCACGGCTTGTTCTGCTTCAGCAGCTGCGCCAATGTTGGCAACCACCTCTACCCGATGCCCGTCGGTCATCAGCGCAGGTTGGTAGCACGCCAACTTTTCTGCTTCCCGAATAGCCTGCAAATCCTGCTGCGCCGTTTTGGCAGTCTCTAGATCAGCCTGCGAGGGATGGGGATAGAGCCCTCCACTTTCGCCGTCGAGGATACAGGCGGTCCCATCAGCCAAGTTGAGGATCGCAGGACCTGCACCAACAATGGCTGGGATATCCAAGGAGCGGGCAATAATTGCGCTATGCGAGGTGGGGCCACCGTAGGCTGTGCAAAAGCCCAAGGTCAACTGCGGATTTAGACTCGCTGTGTCCGATGGTGTCAAATCCTCCGCAATCAGAATCACGGGGTATTCGGGTAAGGTCAGCTCATCTTCCACCTTGTCTGCTAGCAGCCGCAGCACGCGCCGCCCCACGTCGCGCAGATCGGTTGCCCGGCCGGCTAATAAAGGATCTTTAAGCTGTTCTAGGGTTTGAGCCCGTTGTTCGTAGGCCTGCTGCCAAGCCCAAGCAGCACTGCGATGGTCCTGCAACTGCGCCCTTGCCCCTGCCACCAGTTCTGGATCATCCAAAAATTCCTGATGCGCCAGAAAAATTGAGGCTTTGCCCGTACCAGAACGCGCCTTCACATCCTCGTAGAGTTCGCGCAACTGTGCTTTGGCCGTTTCTACCGCCTGACGTAGGCGAGTTTCCTCGGCTGCTGGGTCTTTGGCCACAGCCTCAAACACAACCTTGCCCCGCTTAAGTTGAAAGACCGGTCCAATTGCCAAGCCCGGTGAAGCTGCAATGCCCGGTATTGCTGCGGATTCAAACTCCAGCCTTCGTCCTAAGCTGACAGCTGAAATCTCCTCCGCTTCATCACCCAAACCTGATTCGACTTCACGTTTCAGAGTTTGCAGCGCTTGATCGGCATCGGCTCCCTGCGCCATCAGGCGAATCGTTTGACCGCCTTCAACACCCAGTTTCAGCAGCGAGACCAAGCTTTTCGCATTCGCTGTCTGGTTTCGGTAACGCACTCGAATCTCTGACTCAAACTCCTTAGCCAGATTGATTAAAACCGTGGCTGGGCGAGCATGCAAACCTGTATTGCCCTGAATCGCTACATCTACAAACTTGGCAAAGTCAGACTCAGTATTTTCTAAGTTCGCTAAAGCTTTGCCGTTATTGTCATTACTGGTTGGGTTAACCAGGCAGTTGATAATATCGTCTGGGTTGGTAGTTCTAGACAAACGTTGAACGGTTGCCTCATCATCCAAAATATGGGTGAGATTAGAGAGAATTTCGATATGCTCATCTGACTTAGCGGCAATGCCGACGACTAGATGAACCCGCTCTCCAGGATTCCACTCTACCCCAGCCGGAATTTGCACCACTGAGATACCAGTTTGCGCGATTAAATTCCGGTCTTTGGGTAAGCCATGAGGAATGGCAATCCCGTTGCCCAAATAGGTATGAGCAACCTTTTCCCTTTCCATCATGCTAGTGATGTATTCCGTCTTCATGTTGCCGTTTTCAACTAGCAGGGTACCGGCCTGACGTATAGCATCAGCTTTGTTGACTGCCTCTGCCTTAAGCTTGATATTGCCCTTGTTCAGATTCATCATGTCATTTCAAAACTAATTACGAACGTCAAAACCCGCCTTCGCAATCCTGCAAAAGCTTTGCAAAGGCTGAAGTCTGCTTCTAGCCTGGTCTGGCAAGTAAAAGGCCAGATCTCGAGAGAAAGAGGACTTTAATTCTAGGGGATCGAGAAAGGATGGAATTGGTATATAAATTCATGGTAGGAGCTAAAGATTGAATTTTTTAGCTCGTTTAATCTTTTGTAAGATCAGCAAAGATCAAATAACGGCGAGCCAGTTGATAGACTAGGGCAAAGCTTAAGAAGTCTTAATACATGCCAGCCTAGGAGGTGAGTTAGACTCGCTGATCTAAGGCTTGTATGCGTTGATAGTTTTTTTGAATAACTTCTGAGCACTCTGTTTGCGAGACAAAATCTCGCAAGCCAGTTTAAAGAAGTTCGGTTTTGGAGCTTGTCTTCATCTTTGTTGTCGCATCTCAAATAATGCGAGCCATTGAATCATACTAACAGGAGAAAGTGAGATGTTTACTTCCAAAAAACTAGACATTCCTCTTTTAAATCAAGAACTTAAAGAGAAAGCGCTGGTGCTCTGGTTTGAGCAAGTAGGCATCGTCGATGTGCCCTTAGTGGGAGGTAAAAATGCATCGCTGGGAGAGATGATTCGGCAGCTCTCCCCCCAAGGTGTAAACGTTCCCACGGGCTTTGCAACCACTTCTCACGCGTTCCGTTACTTCATAGAATCAGCAGGCCTAAAAGCGCGTTTGCAGCGCTTATTGGCAGAGCTAGACGTTGAAAATGTCAACAACTTACGAGAACGGGGGCGACAAGCGCGAACCTTAATTCTGGACACACCTTTTCCAGCCGATTTAGAAGAGGCCATCCTTAACGCCTATGTGCAGTTGTCCCAACGTTATGGAGTCAACGTAGACCTGTGCGACCGCTTAGTCGGGGACGAATTGCAAGCCTGTATAAGCCGACACAGTGGTGTCGATGTAGCTGTTCGCTCCAGTGCAACAGCAGAAGACCTGCCCGATGCCAGCTTTGCCGGACAACAGGAAAGCTACCTCAATATAAACGGCATCAATAGCGTGTTGGAAGCTTGCCACATGTGCTTTGCTTCCCTATTTACCGATCGGGCTATTTCTTATCGCACGATCAAAGGCTTCGATCATTTCGAGATTGCGCTTTCGGTCGGGGTACAGAAAATGGTGCGCTCTGACCTAGCCTCCTCTGGCGTGATGTTCTCGATCGATACCGAAACTGGGTTCAAAAACGCGGCTCTGGTGACTGCAGCCTATGGCTTGGGTGAAAATGTCGTGCAAGGAGTGGTGAACCCTGACGAGTATATTGTCTTCAAACCCACGCTCAAGCAAGGCTTTCGTCCCATCCTAGAAAAGCGACTGGGCAGCAAAAAAATCAAAATGACCTATGACATCGGTGGCAGCAAGCCGACGTCAAACGTTCTAGTTTCTAAAGCAGAGCAGGCCCGATATGCCCTCAACGATGATGAAATTCTCAAGCTTGCGGAATGGACCTGCATCATTGAGGATCATTATTCCAGAGTTCGAGAAGCTTATAGCCCAATGGACATCGAGTGGGCAAAAGATGGGGCAACTGGCGAATTGTTTATTGTGCAAGCTCGGCCTGAGACTATCCATTCTCAGAAGACCAACAACATTCTCAAGACTTATAGACTCACAGGCACGAAACACTCTCAACCGCTGCTCACCGGTCGGGCAGTGGGCGAAATGATTGGTCAGGGTAGAGTCCGAACCATTGTCGATGTTCGTAAGTTGGATGAGTTTCAAGAGGGAGAAGTGCTGGTAACGACTCGCACTGACCCTGATTGGGAACCGATTATGAAGAGAGCGAGTGCCGTGATCACCAACCAGGGTGGACGCACCTGCCACGCTGCGATTATTGCCCGAGAATTAGGCATTCCTGCCCTAGTGGGTTGTGACAATGCGACCGATATTTTGAGAGATGATCAGGAGGTTACTGTCTCCTGCGCTGAAGGGGAAGAAGGGTATGTTTACGACGGTCTATTGACGTTTGAGATCGAGGAACTTGAATTAGGCAATTTGCCCCGCACCCGCACCCAGGTATTAATGAATGTTGGCAATCCCCAGGAGGCATTTAGGTTGTCGCTGCTGCCGAATGATGGTGTCGGCTTAGCGCGAACCGAGTTTATTATTGCCAACCACATCAAAGTTCACCCCTTAGCATTACTGCATTTTGACACTCTTAAGGACAAAGCAGCGAAGTGGGAAATCAGCCAGTTGACCGCTCAGTACGAGGATTTACCCACCTACTTTGTTGATAAGTTAGCGTCAGGAATTGGCATCTTAGCGGCTGCGTTCTATCCAAAGCCAGTCATCGTTCGCATGTCAGATCTCAAGAGCAACGAATACGCTAACCTGCTGGGGGGAAGAGAGTTTGAGCCAGAAGAAGAAAATCCGATGATCGGCTGGCGGGGAGCCTCCCGCTACTACGACCCCAAATATCGAGATGCCTTTGGCCTGGAGTGCAAAGCCTTCAAACGAGTTCGGGAGGAGATGGGTTTAACTAATGTGATTCCCATGATTCCCTTCTGCCGCACACCTGCTGAAGGACGCAAAGTCTTAGCAGAAATGGCAAAACACGGACTAGTACAGGGCGAGAACGGCTTGCAAGTCTACGTCATGTGCGAATTACCCAGCAACGTTGAGTTGGCCGACCGCTTTAGCGAAATATTTGATGGCTTCTCGATTGGCTCCAATGATCTGACCCAATTAACCCTGGGCCTCGATCGGGACTCTGCCCTGGTTTCTCATCTATTTGATGAACGTGACGAAGCGGTAAAACGCAAGCTACAGCGAGTGATTGCCTGTGCAAAACAGTTCAATCGCAAGATTGGAATCTGTGGTCAGGCTCCCAGTGACTATCCTGAATTTGCAGGATTTTTAGTCGAGCAAGGTATCGATTCAATTAGTCTGAATCCCGATTCAGTCTTGAAGGCCCGACTCGCAATTGCCAAGACCGAAGCAGCTCTCGACCAGTCTTCTTGACACTAATTTTCTTCTGAGAGCACTGGATGCAAATCCTCAGCTATTCTTGTCTTCCGTGAGAATTTTGCTGAGAACCTCATGCAGCTTTTCGATCTCGTAGGGCTTCGCCAGAAGCCCTCTAAAACCATACTGTTGAAATTGAGCAACCAGTGGATCATTCGAATATCCACTGGAAACAATTGCTTTCACGCCTGGGTCAAATCTCAGCAACTTCTTAATAGCTTCCTTGCCTCCTACTCCTCCGGGTACGGTTAAGTCCATGATCACAGCATCGAAGGGCTGGTCGGCTTTTTTGGCTTTTTTGTAGAGTTCAACTGCCTCTAATCCATCTTTAGCAAAACCTACGTCATAGCCAAAGTGAGTGAGCATTTTGCCAGCAATCTCCCTCACCTTTTCTTCATCATCCATTACCAAGATTTTGCCTTTGCCAGCAGTAGAGTTTTTTTCCTCCTCTGCCTCAGCCAGAATCTGATTTTGTGAGGCCGGGAGATAAATACAGAACTCAGTACCAACTTCTAGTTCAGACTCTACGTCGATCAAGCCGCCGTGGTTTTTGATGATCGAGTAAGAAGTTGATAAACCTAAGCCACTACCTTTTTGTTTAGTTGTAAAGTAGGGATCGAAAATTTTTGAAAGATGTTCTTCAGGAATGCCAATCCCCTGATCTTGAATTGAGATCTTGACATATTGCCCCCCTGCTAAAGGTAGAAAACTCTCTTCTTCAAGCTCTATATTTTCTACCTTAACCTGCACAGTTCCGCCGTCAGGCATCGCCTGATTAGCGTTGATAATTAGGTTATTAAGCACCTGGCTGATCTGGCCTTCATCCATCTCAACTGGCCAGAGGTCCTCTGCAATAGAAAGCTCACATTTCACATTTGAGCCTCTCAAGCCAAACCCGAGAGTATCCTTAATTAACTCTGCAATCGAGGCTGTCTTTTTAATAGGTGCTCCACCCTTTGAAAAAGTCAGCAATTGCTGGGTTAAGTCCTTCGCTCGCTGCGATGCTTTCCTAGCCTCCGTTAATCTGGCATAGATCTGACTATCAGGATGAGCATCCATTTGGGCAAGGGAAACATTGCCTAGAATAATCGTCAAAATGTTGTTGAAGTCATGAGCGATTCCACCCGCTAGAATGCCTATCGATTCAAGCTTTCTCGCCTTAATCAGCTCCTCCTCCATCTTCTGCTTCTCCAGCTCTTGCCGCTTCTGCATCAACGCAGTGGTTAGGTGATTGCTCAGCGCTTGTGCCAGTTCGATTTCGTCATTTGTCCATTCCTGAGATTGGCCCCGTTTGAGTTCTCGCCAGGCTTCAAAGGAGCGGCGTGGCAGCCGTTGACGCTCGTCACTATCTCGATGGCCAGCCCACAGAGTCTCAACCTCAATTTCGTTGCGAAAAATGCTCAGGTATCCCAGCAGTTTCTGTCGGTATTGCAAGGGAACACTGAGTAGACCTCGGATTTCAGTCGGCGCAAAGGCTGGCCCCAGAGCACGGAGTTCAGGCTCATGGTAAAGGTCATTAACTGCTTGCAGAGATAAGGTTTCCCTATCGTTAACCGGCTGACTCCACAGGAGCTGCTCTTGTCCCAATACCCTGCTCAAATGCATAAATCGCTGCCAGCAAACGCTGTCTTCGATCAGTTCATTTTCCGTCTCGGGCTGGGGAATTGGCTGTTGCCCATAGGTGTAGAGCCTACTGATCTGACTTAGACCATCAGCGGTGATATAAAGTCTGCCACTGGTGCCCTCTAGCGCTTGCACCGTTTCCCGCAGAACAACTGGGAGAACTTCCTGGAGTTTAGTAGAGGCATGCAGGAGGGTGGCAATTTTGCTAATCGTGGCTTCCTGGCGGGCCTGCTCTCGTGCCTGACTCAGTAGCTTGGATTGGGAAATCGCAATTGAGACCTGATTTGCCAGCAGTTGAACAATTTGAAGCTCCCGTTCTGAATACTCTCGGGTCCTAGAGTGATGGGAAATTAGTAATCCCCAAAGCTGCTTGTGATACAGGATGGGCACAACCAGACATGACTGAACCCCCATGGCTGCCAGGTATTCGAGATGGCAAGGGTCGGCGGGGCAGTAACGAACGTCCTCGACCACCAGAGTTTCACCAGTTTCTGGAGAATCGAGATGACTAATGATGCTGAGTTGCGCTTGAACATCGACAATGACCCGTTGACGAGCTTTGACGAACAGCTCTCGGGAGATCGGAGGAATATCATCAGCAGGAAAACTCAAGCCCATCAACGAGGGCAAACGCTCCTGATTCGCAGATTGCGCAATGACCTCACCACTGCCATCAGCTCGAAACCGATAGATTTGAACCCGGTCCGTCTGCAAAAAGGAGCGGATCTCAACGACTGTGGCCGTCAAGATTTCCTGCAATTCTAGAGACTGACGAATGCGGTTAGTCATCCGGTTGAGCAGCGCTTCCTGGGTAAGCCCCCGCTGAGCCTCTTGCTTGCCTTTTTTGGCTTTCCCGCGACTCATATCTCTAGGTCTCTCGAACCATTGGACGTTACCGTCCTGTAATGATATCAATCAGGGATAAAAAACTGATGCATTTCTTAATATTTCTAAGTTCAGGTCGATCGACAAGCTGATCATCAGGAGCAGTTCCAGATGGGCTGTCAAGTAAAGTCTTCTGGATTAAAGTGAGCTTGCTAAATTGCGTCAGGCCAATGTACCCCTTCTTAATTTCCTCTCAGAATAAAAGCATGAGTGGTAGAGACTTGGATAGCTATAAGGAGATGGCTATAAGCAAGAGGGTTAACAAGGCGTAGCAGGCTCTAGAGATTTACACTTGAGCCTGCTAGCCCTTTAGTTTAAGCAGGCAACACTCGGCTGATCCTTACAAGCTTAGCGACCCTCGCTAGAGCCCTGATTATTGAGGTTAGTTTCTAAGACCAATAAATGCATGGGACACAAGTTACCACTAGTCAGCTGAGGGCACTCGATTAGCTTATCTGAGTAGAGCCAGGATAGCTGCGTCACGGCTCGGGACAGACCGTGAGTCTCCACTAGGTTTTTGAGAAATCCACATAAATCAGACGATTCTTCTGACATGAAAACAATTCCTCCTTCAACACAAAATCATTGATAACCGCTGTCACTTTGAGCAAGCGTACTGGCTTCAGCTAGGCTTTGCCAGCGTGATTACCTGAAACACTTGCCAGCTCATCCTGAGCTTGGGCTAGCTCAGACTGCTTGTCTAAAAGGCTGGCTTCGAGAGATGCGATAGACTTGTTTAACTTCTCCAGCAAGGCCATTCTGCCTAAAGCTTTGGCAAAGATCATTGGCCTTAACTGGACTCTCTGCTCCGAATTGCCGATGCAGGGTAGAGGTTCTTGAATGAGCGTTTCCCATTGGGAATAAAGCTGTTCTAAGTTGCCTTGGAGAGCCCTAACTTCCTCTCGCAGTAACGTGATTCCTTTCATCAGTCTCCTTTTGCTTATGGAGCTCTATAGATGAACTCAGGTAACTTTTCTATGCTTAAGGCTTTACGTTGTCATATACATCTAAACACGACGCAGCAAAGCTCAAAACTTTACGATAGTTTCATGAATTTACATTAAAATCTCAGAATCAGTTACTCTCAAGAATATTTCTGAGAGTAAAGAAAACCAAACTTATTTAGAGCCTGCACGGTTTGGATAGGCTATCTCTTGCTCTTTTTCCAACCATAAAAATTCTAGAATTGAAAGGCTTGGTCGCTTTAGCAGCCATTGGTTTTAGCTCTCGCAAAGCTGCTAGACAGTCACAAGCCTTTCAATCAGTAGAATATATCGAAATGGATATTTTGGGGATCCTGTGGCACCTTGCTGAAGGAAAGCCAGTACAGGTAAAGGGGCTGTACCATTTCAATCAAGATAGCAGGATCCGTCGGCTTGACTAAGGAAGAACTGGCTCCTGTAGCATAGGCTTTCTGGATATCACTTCAATGACTAAAACCAAATTATTCATCATTCTCCCTGTTCGCTATGGGTTGGTTGAAATTCATTAAAATAAACCGCCTTTGAAAACAAATGATTGAACTAATAAGGTTCCCCAGACCAGAAGACCGACTAGCTCAGAGTTCACGGTTAACAACCCCTTTTTCCAGGAGTAACGGCTACGAAATAGGAACACACACACGGTTGGCAGAGTCATGAGCAGAGGCATGCCAGTACTCGTTGTGAAGCCGCGAACAATGAGTACTGGACCTGTGCCAAATTGCAGAGCTAATGCTGACCATCGAGCAGCCTGCCCCAAAAACCACTCGGAGTCTAGAAATTTGATCACACGAATGAGCGCAGAACTTTTCTGCTTAGCTCGATGTGCCGCACTGCTGGACATATTGCTTGATAGTTCTGAAAACTGTGTTTGTTGTTGAGCAGGGTTGAAGGGAAGGTTGGTCACTCCAACCCTGGACCTTATATTAATCCCTCTGGATCAGGGAACTAGGCTCGACCTAGCATTTTCGCAGGGGCCACCTTTGTAGACCTTGACAGGTGAGCCTTAACAGAACCGGATGGCCAAGGGCTACGACGGGGTAAATCATGCATGATCGACCGAGCGAGTAAGCATCGGTAAAGTTCGCTCAATTGAGCCGCAACGCCACACCAGCTAAACTGCTCCCGCACCCGTGCTGCTGCCTGACTGCCCAAGAGGCTAGCCCATTTCTGGTCGGCCAGGATGCGATCAATTGCGATAGAAAACGCCTCAGCATCCTGCGGCGGTGCCAATAGCCCGGTCTCTTCTGGGACGACTGTAAATTGCAGCCCGCCCACATTAGAAGCCACCACTGGCGTGCCGCAGGCCATAGCCTCGATTGCCACTAATCCAAACGGCTCATAGTGACTTGGCACCACACATACATCCGCTGCTGCGTAATAGAGCGGCAGTTGATCATGGCCCAAACGCCCAACAAAAAGGGTCTGTTCTATCAGACCCTCCGCTTGCACAATCTGTTTAATACGCGCCCGTTCTAGACCATCTGCTTGGCCAGGGCTACTGCCACCCGCAATGACTAGACGAAGTTTGCCTTGATTGCGGGCCTTAGATAAAGCACAAGCACGAACCAGGGTTTCAATCCCTTTGCGGGGGTCAAAGCGTCCGACATAAAACACAATCTGCTCATTGAGATTTAACCCCAATTTCGTCCGAGCTTCAGCTTGAGTCACAACCTGGAAGTTATCCACATCTGTGCCGCAGGGAATAACCTTCACACAGCCCGTTTGGGAAACCAACGTCCGCAGATGTTCTTGTTCCTGTGGACTGGTTGCTACTACACAATCCGCTTGCTCTAAAATCTGTTTCTCGACACTTAGACGTATCTCTGCGTTCGATGGGGAAGCCACAGATAAATACTTCACAGCCCCTAATGAGTGATAGGTGTGAATGAGCTGGACATTGTTCAACTCCCGCAGTTGCAAACCGATCCAAGCCGAGAGCCAGTAGTGCGTATGTACAAGTGGATAATAGGCGCCTTGCTTGGCTTGGAAAGCTTGAAACGCCTCCACAAATTGGGGCATGTACTCAAATAGCGCATCGCGTGGAATGAACTGCTCCGGACCCGCTACCAAGCGAATGGTCCGGCAGTGCGGGGAATGCTGCACAATCGCGGCATCGTTCGGATTGACCTTACGCGTGAACATATCGACTTGCCAACCCAAAGCAGCAAGAGCCTCTCCAGCTCGGCGAACGTAAACGTTCTGTCCACCAGCCTCTTCTTTGCCAATTTCGGCTGCGGGGTCGCCGTGATCAGAGATGAGGGCGATCGCCTGTCTGCTGCGACTAAGCATGCTTGACACCTTTAGTTGACACCTTGATTGAACAGATCACTCTGTACTTGGGCCGAGGGGGCTCCTCAGCACAAGTACAGAGTGTGTAAACAAAAGTGTACGCACTCTCATTTCCCATTTCTGTCAACCAGTAGGCTAAAGTGCGCAGCCGAAAAGTTGTATCCTAGGTATTTCCTACTTGGATCCAGGTAACAGATACCTGGACGCCTTGAGGTCAAGCAGCAATCCCTAAACTTGGGGTAGGAGCAGGGATGGTGCATCCACAAAGCGTAGCCAGCTGCAGTCTCCCTAATCCCCCGTCTCAGCTAGAGTAATACAAAGGTATTCAAGACTCTATACGAATGCAGAAATTTCCAGATGAGAGCCACAAGCCCTAACAATAAGTAAGCCTAAGCTTCCAAAATACAGCGATCAGGCAACTCAGACTAACGAGATTGTGGCCTCAGCTTTGTCGCGAGGTACAGCCTAAGCTAAGGGTAGATCAAGCCTGCTTGAACCTTTGCATATTGGATCAAGAATAAAAGCTAAGCAGAAAAGCGATTACCAAACTCAATTAAAAAATCGTTAAGGGTAAACTTCCAATCACACATCAGCACTGTCTCTATAACTAAGCCCAAAGTAGTTATATCCTGTCTGTATCACTACAGGGGCTAAGACAGCGAAATGAACCAGTGGCCTTCGAGCGTATGGTTTTTGACTGGTAGCACCCTGGGTGCTTTACTTTGTGCCCAACCCATCGCCGCTCAAGTCGTGCCTGATAATACGCTGCCTGGCGGAGAGCGCTCACAAGTCACGGGCAATCCCAATTTTCAGATTGATGGCGGGGCAAAGCGGGGTGGCAATTTATTCCACAGCTTTCAGCAGTTTTCTGTCCCTACAGGAGGGTCTGCCTACTTTAACAACGCCCCCACCATCACCACCATTTTCACTCGCGTTACAGGTGGGTCAGCCTCGAATATTGATGGCTTGATTCGAGCCAATGGCACAGCCAACCTGTTTTTACTCAATCCCAATGGCATTCTGTTTGGTCCCAATGCGTCACTCAATATTGGCGGTTCCTTTGTGGGCACGACTGCCAATGAAATCGGCTTTCCCAATGGCGAATTGTTCAGTAGTAATGCAACGCAACCTCTGCCCAATCAACTCCTGAACGTCAGTCCTAATGCCTTGTTTTTCAACCAACTAGCAGCACAATCGATCGTCAATCGCTCGACCGCAAACAATGGAATCGGGCTGCAGGTGCCAGCGGGACAGAGCCTATTGCTAGTGGGTGGTGATGTCCGATTAGAAGGCGGGCAAATCGTGAGCCCGGGTAGCCGAGTGGAGTTGGGTGCTGTTGCCGGACAGGGAAACGTAGGGCTGAGTGAAACGTCGAGTGATTGGCAGTTGAGTTTTCCAGATAGTGTGGCGCGAGCAGATGTTTCCCTCAACAACAGTGCTCAAGTAAACGTTCTTGCTGGGGGTGGCGGGAGTATTACCATCACAGCTCGAAACTTATCCCTGAGTGAGGCAAGTAGACTTCGAGCGGGAATCAACGACAGGTTAGGCTTTGCTGGTGCGCAAGCAGGAGACATTCAGCTCAATGCAACAGAAGCAATAAACCTAACTAATAGCAGCGCAATCAGCAACGGTGTGCAGGCTGGAAGTACGGGTAATGCCGGTAACATCGACATCACAACAGGATTACTTTCTCTTACAGAGGGCGCTCAACTGAGTTCCAGCACTTTTGGATGGGGGAATGCAGGCAATGTAAATATCAGTGCTCGCGACACCGTCTCTTTCGATGACATTGCTGTCTTCAATACCGTGGGACCAACTGGTGTTGGTAACGCTGGCAGTATCAATATCACATCAGGGTCGCTTTCTCTCGTAAGAGGTTCTCAAGTAGGTTCCGCCACGGCTGGACAAGGAGACGCAGGTAGTGTAAACATCACTACCCGCGATACCGTTCTTGTGGATGGTATCAGTAATGGTTTTAGGAGTGTTTTAGTGACTGCCGTGCAAGCAGCTGGTGTTGGTAACGCTAGCAGTATCAACATCACATCAGGGTCGCTTTCTGTCACAGGGGGTGCTCTATTGCTTTCCAGGACGGCTGGACAAGGAGATGCTGGGAATATAACGATCTCAACGGGCTCCCTCTCGGTGACTAGTGGAGGGCAATTGAATGCTCTCACCTACGGACAGGGAAGAGCGGGGAATGTCAACATTATGGTTCGCGATGCCGCCGTCTTTGATGGAGCAGGCATCAATGACGCGCCTAGTGGTGTCCTCACCGGGGTGGTCGAGGGCGCGGTGGGGGAGGGGGGCGACCTGAGCATCACGGCAGGTTCTCTGAGGTTGACTAACGGGGCAGCACTGAGTGCTAACACCTTGGCGAAAGGAAGTGCGGGCAATATCAACATTACTGTCCGCGATGCCGTCTTGATAGAAGGCATCGCTAGGGGGGGTACTGGCATCTTCGCTACGGTAGGAGAGACCGGCGTGGGCAATGGGGGCACCATCAACCTCAGCGCTGGCTCCCTGTCTCTCATCGGGGATGGTGCTATCGCTGCCGATACCAATGGACAAGGACGAGGGGGCAATATCAATCTCGATGTCCAAGGCACCCTCCTGCTTAGTGGTGGCGGCAGGGCGGCACCAACGGGAGAATCGAGCCGCATTACCCTAGGGGTGCAGCCCGGAGGGAGCGCTTCTGGCGGCAACCTTCGCATCAATGCGGGCTCTCTAGTGCTGAACAATGGCGGTCTGCTCAAAGCCAGCACTCAAGGTCAGGCAGATGCAGGTAATCTCGACATCCAGGCGGATAGAGTCGATATCTCTGGCAGTGTTCCCAGCAGTGGCTTGCCCAGTGGCTTGTTTACTAGTAGCGATACCGCTGGCAATGCAGGCGATATTACCCTTCAGACTCAGACCTTTCGCATTGCCGACGGAGCTGCCTTGAGCGCCCGCAGCCGAGGCGATGGGCAGGGGGGAGACATCACTGTCAATACCACCCGCACCTTTGAGGCTGTCAACGGTGGACAACTCATCACCACCACCTTCAGACGGGGACAAGCGGGCACGATCACCGTCAATGCAGCAGAGCAAATCATGATTGCAGGCAGCGACCCGACTTACACCGTTCGCTTAGCCAAGTTTCCCAATCCCATCGATCCCTTAGTGGCCAACGCCATCATTGAAACAGGTCCCGCTAGCGGTTTTTTCGCCAACACTGAGCCGAACTCCACCGGGCGTGGTGGCAATATCCAAATCACGACCGGACGCTTCACCGTTCAAGAGGGAGCTCGACTCATTACTAGCACCTCTGGAAGTGGACGGGCAGGAGACATCAGGGTGAGTGCTCCTGATATCCAACTCTCGGGTGCGGCCAGTGGTCTATTTGCTCAGACCACCACTGCTGCCAATGCCGGCAATCTCACCATCCAGCCCCGAGGCAACGGCCAAAGGGTGCGGGTGAACCTGCAAGGCGGGGCACAAATCTCTGCCTCCACTTCCAGCAGTGGGCGGGGAGGACAGCTGACCATTACTGCCCCGGAGTCTATTACGCTCACTGGCAATGGTTCGATCATTGCTGCTGGGACGGAGGGCAGAGGCGCAGGGGGCAATTTAAGGCTGACAACCGGCACCCTCAACCTTCAAAACCAGGCGGAAGTGAGCGTTAGCAGTTCGAGCACGGGACCGGCAGGCTCCTTGTTCGTGGAGGCCAATCGCATTTTCCTCAACAACCAGGGCAGAGTTCGGGCAGACACTTCAGGCGGTGGGGGCAATATCAACCTGCGTTCTGGGGATATCATTTTGCGTCGTGGCAGTAACATCACAACCAATGCCACGGGCAGCAATATTCCCGGGGGCGACATTGCGATTGATACTCAATTTCTAGTGGCGGTTCCTAACGAAGACAGCAACATTAGTGCTGACTCTGAGGACTTTCGCGGCGGCAATGTCAGCATCAATGCCTTTGCGATCTTTGGTCTTCAGTCCCGTCTTAGCCCTACTGACTTCAGCGACATCACCGCGACTGGAGCCAACTCTGCTTTAAGTGGCACTGTTAATGTCACCACTGCCGGTATCGACCCAACTTCGGGTCTAGTGGAATTATCGACTGACCTAGTAGACCCATCAGGGTTGATTGCTCAAGGCTGTCCTGCCGACCAGGGCAACTCGTTTGTGGTCACCGGTCGAGGGGGATTACCGCCTACACCAGAACAACAGTTAGACGATGATTCTGAGTGGCAGGACCGACGCAGGCTAACCGTGGCTCAGCAGACCAATCCGGCTAGAGAAGTCGGGAGCCAAAAGTTGGATGGTAGCGCCCAGACCCTACACCCGGATGCTGATAAGCCCATCACCGAAGCAACGGGCTGGCAGATGAGTCCGACCGGAGAGGTCGTCCTAGTTGCTACCACCCCTGAGCCAACAGTGCAGAATAGGCTGAATCAACCTGTTACCTGCAAAAGCAGACAGTAGATCGCCTAAAGTGGAATTAACTCACTAGTCTGGTGGCATCTAGTCTTTTGCAGTGGCATCAAAGCTACTGAGTGATTGGGATGCTTAAGTTGAACTTAACTTAGGATTTATCTGCCATAACTTGCCTGGTTCAATTTAGGCAAACACTGAAGAATGGGCATAGTTCGTTCAGGGGAGAAGCGCTGGAAGCTGTCCGAATTGCTGCTGAGAGATTGGAACTGCCTGAATACCCCTTTGATGCGGTTTATGTCGTGGCTTATATTGCTGCGCTTGCCGATCATTTAGTGATTTAAGCTGAATTTCTCCGCAAGAATATTGGCCTCCGTAAAAATATTGGCCAGACAAATGGGCTGGATGATATGGAGACCAACGGTTTCTTTATTGAGATTTCGTAGGGTATTGGCAGAGAGCTGTGGTTTTTAGAAGCCCACCTGCAAACCTCATTTTCGTAAGTTCTAAAGTTAACCCTGAAGGAGTTGAGCCATGAGCCCATCTAATCTGTCCGCTGTTGCTCAGGAAGCGGCGACTGATACCATCCTGGACATTGATCTCAACGTTCAAGCCGAGAAGGGTCCGGACCTGCGAAAAGACCATCCTAAAAGTCACGGCTTAGTTTGGGGAGAATTCAAGGTTGAGGACAGTATTCCTGAAGCATTAAAGGTGGGTATCTTTGCCCAGCCTAAGACCTATCCAATTTGGGCGAGGTTCTCCAATGCTTCCTCAGTGGAGAAGCGCGGTAGGATCAAGTCGGATCTTGATCCTGATGTGCGCGCACTCGCTATCAAACTCCTACAGGTAGAGGGTGAGAAGCCGCAAGCCTATAGTTCAGTCTTGGACAATCCTGAATAATCCTTCTTGCAAACTACTTCCGTCATGAGTTGTTGGCGGAAGTAATATCTCGGAAGTGTCAGATTTAGTCGTAATTGTCATTGGTGCCGGTTCAGCAAGCTGTGTAGTTGCCAACTGCCTGACAGCAGACCTAGACACTACTGTGGCTGTTGCTCGAAGCGGGCAATCCAGATACGAAGTCAGAGATTCAAATTTCACTGCAATGTACACACCTACTAGGCAACAGGTGGACTATTGAAAATGATTCAGCAACCAGAGAAGGCCGTATGACTTCTCTCAATGAATTTTAACCACTGAAGCTAAAGCAGCTCTATAAGGAGACATCTTTTTCAATGATCAATTTTTCTTTCGGTATCTGGTTGAAACGGCACTGTATGGTTGTTGGAGGAGCGCTGCTTGTGGCCGTCCTAACAGCCTGCGATGCCTCCGCCAAATCACAACCATCGTTCGCGCATACCCCATCAACTGCAAGTTCCTTGGTCGCGTCCAGCCCGACACTGCCGCCAACATCTGCTACTCAAAGCACTTCCGGTTCGACCTCACCGCCAGTTTCTCTCTCACAAAGTGCTGCCAGTGCTAAGAAGCTGCAACAGGAAGCAGTCCAAGTCATTCGTGACTATTACAGTGCGATCAATCGTCGAGACTATCAACAGGCCTACTCAGCTTGGGAGCGAGATACTGCTGCTGGCCAGCAGTCATTTGAGCAATTCCGGCAGGGTTTTGCCAGCACCGCATCCACTGCTGTAGAGGTTGGAGAAGCCGATAGGCTAGACGGAGCAGCAGGGTCCGTCTACATTCAGATTCCGGTTACCATTACAGCCATCACCACGAATGGAACTCGGCAACGATTTCGCGGTAGCTATATTTTGCGACGAGTCAATGATATTCCTGGCTCAACTTCAGAGCAGCGTAGATGGCATCTGCACTCGGCGAATATTACTCAGGTTAATTAGCTCGTTGCAGAACTTGTGCATTAGCAGGATGAAAATCACAGCTATCTCAGCAACAAGCTTTCATCTTTCGCGTGCAATCTCAATTACACAAGTAAAAAAGGTAGAGTCTAAACCATGTTCAAAGTATCCGCTAAATTGTCTGTCGTGCTGGTCTTTATTACAGCGTTAGTATTGGTCTGTTTGCAGTCCTTTGAGGCAAAACCTGCTCTATCTGAAACCTCAGATATACACTTTCCTGACCAGCCAACAATTGTTGCAACGGCCCCCCTTCCCCCTAATCTCGTACCTGCGGTGTTAGGAGGTAAACCAGTTTATGTTCTGTACGTGACCCGATCCGAAGATACTGTCCTGGTACGCTGTTATCCCGGCTATGAGCCAGCGATAACAGTTCAAGCGATGGGTAGTAATTCCAATGCCAACACACCGAGAGAAGGGGTCATGACCTGCCGTCCTTCTGCATAGAAGCGGTGCTGTGCGATCAATGCCAATTAGGGCACTGATCAAATAGACTCCTCCCTTGAATCTAGCTGTCAGAAGAACAAAACAGGGTGGGAGCAGAGTATCAAGTGGTGACATTTAGCTACCACTTTAAGGCAAATGTCGAAGAGAGCAAACATCTAGGGCAGGCATTTTATCTGTTCCTGCCCTTTTTACTCCTGTTGCCTAGCTAGACTTCACTCGCAAGCCCAATTGACTGATTTTGCCAAATTAACAATTAGAATTTCTTGAGAAACTAGGCGTTGGCAACACAATCAGAAGTTATCCTAGATTAATTCAGCTACCTAGTTAAATTGCTCAGACAATAGAAAAGCAATCCCTTGCAATACTAATGATTCTTTTCCTTGCGCTTTCCCCACGGCTTTAGCGCAGAAATACCGATAATAACAAAGAGAAATGAAATTTGAATTAATGAGCCGATTAGCACCCCTTTTGCATCAAACAAGTAGACAGGATTCTTGAATGCATCCAATCCCTCTGTTGATGCGATGCGTTCAGCAGCATTCCCCCAGGGAAACAACCAAAAGGTACCGAAAACAATCAGCCCAGTGGTTAGAATCCATTTTGTGATTACCCAATAGAATTTGAAAAAACCGTAGTTAGTCTGCCAGCAAAGTAGCGTGGCTGTAATCACTGAGCCAATTGCAGCAGGAATCACAATAAAATCATCGAGTAGATTAATCGCTGAATTGAGCGCAAAGAGAACGTCAGAGTCAGTTGTATCCTTGTTTCTGAGGGCAATGAGGAACATGCTCAGGACCGCTCCAGTCCAGAGTGCTGCAAATCCGATGTGAAACGACAAAATCCAGTTCTTTTGCTGAAGGCTAAGTTTAAATAGCTTCTTATTTTTTTGCTTTGTGTCAGGTGTTGGTGTCTTTTCGCCTGCTTCGAGTGTTGTCATTGAATACTCCTTGTGGTTGGCGTCATGAATTACCATACGAAGAGACAGTACAGATGTTTCTGTAGATTGTTTCTCTGTATGGGAATGCGCTGAGTTTAGCAATGCCCTCCATTAGGAGCTTGACCAAATTTGCTCAAACTGTGCAGATCTTGCCGCAATCTCTATTGCGACACTCTAAACACCTTGGGTGTCACACCAACATATTGGCGAAAAAGCCTGGTAAATGAACTGTGATTGGTTAAACCTACTTCAAAGGCAACTTCGGTAATGGTCAGTTTAGTCGTTGACAACAGCCGTTTTGCTTGAGAAATTCGGCACGGGGTCAAATACTGATGTGGAGTAGCGCCGGTTGCTTGTTTAAATAGACGGCAGAAGTGATATTGGCTCAGGCTTAGTACACTAGCAATATCTGACAAGGCAATGTCTTGATGGAGATGAGTATGAATGTAATCGAATACTTGCCGCAACTGCTGCTCAGATAAATGGCCTGTCTTGCCAGAAGATGGCTGAGGTTGCCAAACTGAGTACTGCTTGAGTAGATGAATCACTAGACCAGTCGCTAAAGACTCACCAAATATTCGACCTACAGGATGCTTTGCCTCAACATCATCTTTTAAAGCAAGCCCGATTTGCTGCACGAACGGATCACTAATGCCAATGTGCGGAATTAGTTCGACCTGTTTCACTTGGACTGATTCATAGGCGATTTGCTCAAAGAACTTGTGGGAAAAGCCAAGCAAGGAAAACTCACCTGCCTGGAGCCAATTTGATGAGTACCGAATCCCCGCAGGGATAAACAGCATTTCACCCGGTTTGCAGTAAAGGTTCTGGAGCTGACCCTTCAACCGATGTTCTGACTTAACCGGATGTCCACCGCGCCCTGTAATACCAATGATGTGCTGCGTCCACTGATGCTCTGGGCTTTCATAAGCAGGATGGTCATAATGTTCGAAAAATATACCATTCCACCCTGATCGTTTACTCGACAAGATTGGACAATCAGCCAGTGCAGGGTGGGTGTGTCTAGTCATATCAACCTGCGGCAGTCTATCCATTGTTGTCATAGCAGAAGAAGCAAGTATCGTTAATCTTTAGAGTTTAATGTTAATCGCTTGAGTTGCTTTATCACACCACGCCACCCGACTTTCCTGATAGAAATCTTCTCGGTAACCTCATAACTACTAGGAGACCAACGAGATAGAAAAACCAGGATGGTGTAATTGAGTGCTATAAATCCTTCTTGGTCTCAAGCTGAATAAAAGACAACTTAAAAAAGGGGTAAAAGCGCTGAATTGAAGCTTCGCTGCTACCCACTCTAACAAAGCAGAAGATACTCAATAATTCGCCTTAGCTATCTATTGCAAGGCTCTCTTGCCGATCTCTCCTTCTTTCGAGAGAACATGATATTTGTAAATTTATGTAAAGATTCTTAGAGACCGGAAATAACAAGGCCGAGAAGTGATGCGTAAAGACTCTGGACAAAGTACTTCGGTTTGGATGAAAACGGCAACAGTCCCTGAGCGACCGTCCTTAGCAGAAACCCTTCATGCTGATGTTTGTGTGGTTGGGGCGGGGATTGCAGGATTAACCACCGCATATCTGTTGGCTAAGCAGAAGAAGTCTGTAGTGGTGTTAGAGGGCAGAGAAATTGGCGGTGGCCAAACGGTTCGGACAACAGCCCACATCTCGACAGCCCTAGATGATCGCTATTATGAGATTGAGGATATCCATGATCAGGAAGCGGCAAAGTTAGTCGCTGACAGTTTTACCGCAGCGATTGCCCGCGTCGAATCTATTGTCACTACTGAGAAAATCGACTGCGATTTTGAGCGTCTGGATGGCTATTTGTTTGCTGCCACACTGGATGAAGCCAAAGAATTAGACAAAGAGTTGGCAGCGACCCATCGAGCAGGTTTAACGCCTGTAGAAAAGCTAGCGCGGTCGCCCATCACCAGCTTTGATACGGGGCCTTGCTTACGTTTTCCTCAACAAGCCCAGTTTGACCCACAGAAATACATGGCAGGGCTGGCAGAAGCGATCACCCGTCTCGGCGGACGCATCTACACCCATACGCACATCAGTGAGGTGAAGGGCGGTTCTCCAGCTCAGGTGCAGACGAGGGAAGGGTTAGTGGTCACCGCTAATGCACTCGTGATTGCAACCAACTCTCCCATCAATGACCGCATCTTTACACACTTGAAGCAGGCCCCTTATCAGACCTATGTGATTGCAGCGAAGGTGCCAAGCGGTTCGATTGCCAAAGGCCTATATTGGGATACACTCGACCCCTACCACTACGTCCGCTTACAAACAATGCAGGCGGATGGGCAAACTTACGACTTGCTAATTGTGGGAGGAGAAGACCATAAAACCGGGCAGGCAAACGATGCTGATGCGCGTTATGCTGCACTAGAAACCTGGACAAAAGAGCGGTTTCCAATGGTGGAAAGTATTGAATTTAGCTGGTCTGGTGAGGTGATGGAATCAGCGGATGGGCTGGCATACATTGGGCAAAGCCCTGACCAGGCAGAGAATGTCTACATCGCAACAGGCGATTCGGGCATGGGTATGACTCACGGCACAATCGCCGGAATGCTCCTGACCGATCTAATTCTGGGGCACGAGAATCCTTGGAAAGACTTGTACAATCCAGGACGGGTGCCCGTAGGTGCTGCTTCCGACCTAATCACAGAAGGGCTGAATGTTGCAGCTCAGTACAAAGACTGGGTCACAGGGGGTGACATTGATCATGCTGAGCAGTTAACTCCAGGCACAGGGGCTATCGTCCGACGCGGGCTCACAAAAGTCGCTGCTTACCGCGACGAAGCCGGTGAACTACATGAGTGTTCGGCAGTCTGCCCACACTTAGGCTGCATCGTAGCCTGGAACTCTTCTGAAAAATCCTTTGATTGCCCCTGTCACGGCTCGCGCTTTAGTGCGGAAGGCGAAGTTTTGAATGCACCAGCGATCAAAGGGTTGAGTCCTGCTAATGTCAGCTCGACAAAATAACACTACAGATTAAGGTAGTGCTGAGAGCGTCAGAAGCAATTGCGTGATGCCCAGCAGATCCCCAACTTCTAAGTTGAGACCCTTCATCACTATTAATTGAACTCAATCAAGAAGTTGGGGATTTGGGCCTACTATTTGTTTCTCAAATGTGTGTTGGTCATAACAAACAGAAAACTGCTCGGAACAGATTTCAACCTGATTACTAGCAGGGTAGGGGCAAACGAAACAAGCATCCTCTCTGATAAATCTCACAACTGTTAATGCTAGGTTTCACGGCTCTCACAGCCTAAGCTTTACCCAAACACCATCTCGACGCCGAGGAGTAGGTAGGGCTGTCAGGTCCAAGTTCTGCCTCTATTCGGGACGACTCCCACTCATACCCTCACCCTAGAAAGGGTACGAACAGCCTCTCTCTAGCCTCTCTGAAGTTGAAGATTCCGATGGTGTAAGACCAAGTTCTCTAAAAGAGAGCTACGAATCAAGGGAATCACAAAAGTTCAGACGCGGTGCTAGAGTGGGCCGTCACTACAGTGGTCGCTGATAATGCTTGTCTGGATCGACTACTCGCAGTTGCTAATATTACCTAAGCATTTTATTTTCAGCAGACTTGCCTAGGTAACTAGATCTTAAGAGAGCAACTGTCCCTGTGTTAGTTTGGCTCCAGTTAGGTTGGCTCCACTCAGGATAGCTTCATCAAGCCTTATCCCTCTCAGGTCAGCAAAGCTAAGATTAGCCCCGCTCAAATTGGTCTTCTCGAGCAAAGCCCCACTTAAGGTGGCCTTGCTTAAATCTGCTCCGCTTAGGTCAGCTTCACTGAAATTACTACGGCTCAGGTTCGTCCTCGTTAAGCATGCTTGATGCAAATAGGCGCCACTCAAGCAGGCCTCACTCAGGTCTGCTGCCGTTAAGTCAGCTCCTCTCAAACAAGCTTGGCTAAGGTTGGCCCAACCGAGCTTGGCGTAGCTCAAATTCACCCCAACCAAAGAGCACTGACTTAGCCTTGCGGACCTCAAGTTAGCGTTGCTGAAATTTCTCTCGCCCGCTGCATACCGCCTCAATAGCTCATCTGTCGTCAATCTAATCAGCAGGGTTCTTGCCTCCCCGCTAGCACACCAGGAAGCTTCCATCAAAGCAGCCGCGGTGTCAACAGCGACTTTGTCAACAGATCCCAAGCTCACTCCATTGCAGCCATCCCACTGCCCGCCGAGCATTAAGGCAACTTCAGAGGCGGCAACTGTGGAATCAAACAACAGAAGGTGGGGTGTGCGGTCCGACTCAAGCTTCGCACCTGTTAGTCGATTGAGCAGTTCAGAAAACCTTATTTGCAGCACGTCTTTCATAGCTCAGGGGAGGAAGCGCTCACTCTACCCTAGAATCGCTCAGCGCCTTCGGGTAGCCCTTAAAGATGGATAAAGCAGCCTGAATGGCAAGATCATCAGTGGGTAGAGGCCTCTCCAGCCTTCCCTTTGGATCTCATGATTGTAGAAGGGCAATCTCAGGTCGAGCACCTTGAACTCGTCTGCTACCTGAGTTTAATTACAGGTGCCGAACAAATTGATACTCCAACCCTAAGGAACTGCATTAATACGCAAGTGCCTCTGGGGTGACAACGATTACACTTTATGGTTGCTGATGCACTCTGAGTAGCATTCGATGAGGCAGCAAGGTCATACTGCTGGTGGATTCTCTTGATCACTATCGGAAGTAGGCTGAAATTTCTGTGGTGGTGTTGTTAAGTTCATAGTTAATAACAATAAGCACAGATTCAAATCAGCTTCCAGGGAAAGGCAGAGACAATGAGTCTACTGATGGTTGATCTTGATGGCACAGTTCGGAAACCCCTAAGCGGGCAAATTCACATTCAGCACCCCAAAGACCAAGGTCTAATTGAAGGCGTCAATGTGGCACTGAGTGCTTACAACGACGACTGGATGATTGTGGGCATCACTAATCAAGGTGGAGTAGAAGCTGGGTACAAATCGATGCAAGCTTGCATTCAGGAGCAGCAACACACCCTTCATCTTTTGCCTATGCTGCGCGAGATCTATTTTTGTCCAGACTTTGCGGGCAAGAAATGTTTTCGGGTAACGTTACACAATGCACACAACCTGAGCAAAACTCAGTGGTCAGGGCAATACCGTAAGCCTGGGGCAGGCATGCTGCAACTGGCAATGGCAAAGCATCACCACAGCCCAGCTACTTCAGTATATGTGGGTGACCGAACTGAAGATGAACAAGCAGCTCATAGGGTAGGGGTGAGGTTTCAATGGGCATCGAACTGGATTGAGCAACATCAAGAGGCAACGAGTTTAAAACTGGAGGAGACTACACCATAACTAACTCAAATGCTCCGTGAAAAAACCATGTCAATCAGGGCCAGCAGGACGACTATTTTAATGAGGATCTCGCCAGCGGCTCTCAGAGAGCAAATCAAGTGGTGGAGCCGCCTAATTCAGATCTGTAGCCCTCGGCCTAGCCGCCCTCAATTAATTCTGACTGCTAGGTGAGAGTCTTAGGTTGTTTTCCCAAGGCTTTCTAGTAACATGACTTCTTTTGTCTAAAACTTAGGAGCATGTAAACGATCAGGGTGCCACTACCTTTTTCTATTGGTGGCGCGATTTTGAGCTTGCTAAGAACCCATAAAGAACTTGGCTTGTTCGCGCTCATTGGTATTGTCTTGCTGATTGGTCTGGTGCCTAGGCCTTGGCGCTAGCACAGAAGTCCGCAGTCCAATGGCAATCGCAGTCATCGGTGAGCTCACAACTTCCACGTCACTATCAGCGCCACTGTTGTGGAAAAGCAAACTCACCTGGGCAGTAGACCTGTTGCTCAACAACTCAGGAGTTGTTTTTGGCCTGCAACAACTCTATTACAGCCAATTTCCTAAGAGAACAAACGGTGCCCAGTAATAGGGGGCTGCGTAATCGTCTTCTTGCAACAAAGCCACCTGAGCACGACGGAGGGCTTCGGCTTTCGTAATGCCAGGCTGACCCAACTCACGATAAAAGTTAATCATGAGCAATGATGTAGAACGATCGCTAACTGACCATAACGAGGCAAGAGTGCTTCGTGCGCCGGAGCGTACAGCCACTCCTGCCATGCCCAAGGCAGACCGCTTATCGCCTGTTGCCGTTTGACAGGCACTGAGTACCAGCAATTCGATTGGATTGAGTTTACCCTCTCTAGAGCGGAGCAGTTGGTCCAATTGTTTAACGTTGATGCGTCCATCCCAGGCCAAGATAAAAGTATCGTCAGCGTTGGAACTAAACTGTCCATGCGTTGCCAAATGAACGATTGGTGACGGAGTGGAATCGATCTGGTTCTGAAAGGCTTGATTAGTAAATGAGCCATTGAGAAGCACTTGAGCCGGGATTTCTGCTTCAATTTGGTTGATTTCAGCTACAACATTAGGCAAAGCCGAAAAACCCTCCCGTGCTTGACTCAGCCCCGCTAGTAATCCATTGAGGTTCAGGCGTTCAAGTGGTTGAGGTTGAAGTAGTTGCAGGCCGGGGGTTAGTACAACGCTGTACTTTTCAATCAGATACTGCTGGCGATCATGGAGCACTGACATTGGCAGACTGCGGAGCAATCCATCTGGTACAAACACGAGCGTTTTGATGTTACTTGCTGCTAACTCAGCCTCTACAGGTCGCAGGAGCAGATCATAGATCTGTTGAGCAAGGGGCAACCAATCTTTTGCAAAGGCAGTAGGTCTCAGAGATTGACGCGTTTGGGTGAGGAGTTGCTCTACTTCCGCCTGGTTAAGAGACGACTTGTGATAGTGCAAAGGCTGATTGGGCAAGGACACAATCACAGAGAACTGGTTGGGCAGGATAATCGGGTAGACAACGGCCGCTTTAGGATCAATCTCATCAATTTTTACAGGACGAGCATTCACACAAGCTTCTCGGAAGAAGTTGTCGAGTTCTGCCAACTGCAATGCTTCAATGCCCTCCCGAGCTTGCCTAAGGCTTTCCTGACTGGGGGCACTGCTTTCAGATTGCAACAACAGTTCCACGAACTGCCGGTAGACAGGTTCAACGCTTTCTCGAAATGAGAATTGCACATCTTGGTTAACGGCGACCAGGTCGCTGCGCAGGGATTGCAGCGTCTTAACGGCCTCTGAATATGCAAAGGTTGCATTTTGCTGGTTGCCGGTGGCAGAGCAGGGCTGAGTGCCTCTACAGAAAATCCGTCCTAGCTGCCACTGCCACTGATAAGCGATATCGGGTGCATCAATCGACTGAGCCAAGCTGAGAGCTTGTTGAGTCAGGGTTTTAGCGTTGTCCCACTGGTGGGTAGTCTCATAAAGGCCGCCTAGGGTGCCCAGGGCATGGGATTCGGCACGACGATCACCTAAAGCCCGAACCTGCTGAACAGCAGTAGCTAGCTCCTTAGCTGAGGTGGTGAGAAGATTGGGAGACATAGCTTCCCAGCCCCTGCTTTTCATCTTCGTTAAGCTTTGAGCCAGATTAATTCGAGCGTAAGCTGCCAATCGACCCGGAGGTAACTCGACAAGCTGGGCTTGAATTTGAGGCAACAAACGTTGGGCTTCTGCTCGCCTATCGGCTTCAACCAGTAGGCTTAACTGAACAAGTTGAACTTGAGTTTTTGCTGTTAATGAGGGAGCGGTAGTTGCTGCCTGCTGGTAGAACGCTAGGGCCTTATCGGTTTCTTCTTGGGCACGAGTAGTGTTGCCTAGGCTAAACAAAATACCGCTAAGATCTGATGCAGATTGAGGTGTTTCGTCTCGGAGTTTTTCGGCAATCGTCAAGCTCTGCTGCAAGACAGTACGAGATTGAGCCAGATTGCCAACCAACCTCAGAATCTTGCCCAGATTTCTCAAGCCTGTTACCTTAAGCCGTGAATCGGGCTGGTCTTGTAGGAACTTTTCTACCTGTGTGAGAAGAGCTGTAGATCGTCTGTAAAGTCCTTCTGATTGTAAAGCCCTTGCTTGGTTGATCTGGCTGCCCAATATACCACTGGTATCTTCTGCTTTTCGGTAAGCAGTCTCAGCCTGCTGCCAGGTTTCCAACGCTTCTGATGCTTTACCTTGAGCCAGTTGCAGCTTTCCTTGAGTAGTGAGAACTTGGGCAAGAACTGATGAGGCATCTGGATTGGATGCTAGATTTTGAGCGTTTAGCAGTAAGATTGCCTGCTCGATGGCGCCATTCGCTTGGGTCCATTGTCCGAGGTCTTCAAAGGCATTGCCGAGGAAACTGAGAACGAGTGCCTGATTGAGGCGATCACCTTCGCGCTCGTAACGAGCCGCGGCCTGTTGCCAAAGGGCAGCCGCTTCTGAAATTTGCCCTGCCTGATAGCGGTTTTCTGCCTGCTGCACGAGTTGAGCCGCAGGAGAAGTTGCGGAGGGTTGAAGGGAGTTTGATGTAGCGTTTGTCGGTTGCTCTCTATTCTCAGTCCTAGCCGAGTTGTCAGGTCCATCGATTGCAACCGCAATCTTTGCATTAAGGCCAATGGTAATAAGGAGCCCCAACAAAGCGAAGCAAAAGAATCGGAGCCATCCTCTCTTAGAAAAGAGGCGATGCATTATGGGCTTTCCCTGATTGATTCGCCTGTTCCGGTGACGCTCACTCATCTGCTTGTGCGGCTACTTACAGTGCTGATACCAGTGGATGTCTTCTCGGTCTAGTGCTTATCGTTATCTCAAACTCAAGTTTTGCAGAATTACGACTAGGCCAGATCAGTGAGTTGATTTTACTTTAGGTAGTTTACTGCCTACCTTTGCAGATAACGGACTGATTCAGCATATTCTGCATGGTTGGCTCAGGGGTGGCCGCAACCAGGATGACTTCTCCGGTCGGCCCCACCTGCCAACCGGTTGCTTCGATGATGGGCATGTCAGCAGTTGGGCGTAGAGTCTGAGTGCTGCCATCCAACTTTTGGCTTCTGATTTCTCTGGCCGGATTGGTCTGCTGAGCCACGGTTAGCCTGCGTCGGTCCTGCCACTCAGAATCATCGTCTAACTGTTGCTCAGGCGTGGGAGGTAATCCCCCTCGACCCGTGACCACAAACGAGTTGCCCTGGTTGGCAGGACAGGCTTGAGCAATCAACCCTGATGGGTCTACCAGGTCAGTCGATAATTCCACTAAACCCGAAGTGGGGTCGATACCGGCAGTGGTGACATTAACAGTGCCACTTAAAGCAGAGTTGGCTCCAGTCGCGGTAATGTCGCTGAAGTCAGTAGGGCTAAGACGGGACTGAAGACCAAAGATTGCGAAGGCATTGATGCTGACATTGCCGCCGCGAAAGTCCTCAGAATCAGCACTAATGTTGCTGTCCTCGTTAGGAACTGCCACCAGAAAACGGGTATCAATCGCAATGTCGCCCCCGGGAATGTTGATGCCCGTCGCATTAGTTGTGATGTTACTGCCACGACGCAAGATGATGTCCCCAGAGCGCAGGTTGATATTGCCGCCACCGCCTGAAGTGTCAGCCCGAACTCTGCCCTGGTTGTTGAGGAAGATGCGATTGGCCTCCACAAACAAGGAACCAGCACTGCCTGTACCCACACTGCTGACGCTCACTTCTGCCTGATTTTGGATGTTGAGGTCTCCTGCTTGCAGCGTTAAGTTACCGCCTACTCCTTCACCGCTTGTTTCAGCAGAGATGATGGAGCCATTGCCAGTGAGGGTGATGGACTCAGGAGCCGTAATGGTGAGCCTGCCACCCCGACCACTGCTGGCGGTAGAGGCAGAGATTTGGGCACCAGAGTCGAGCTCTACCCGCACATCTTGCCCACTGCCACGCGGTTGAATCGTTAAGTTACCTGCATCTCCAGTACTGGTCGTGCCCGCAAATAGACCACTGGTTCTTCCCGATAGCTGAAGGTTGGGCGTATTGATGGTGATATTGCCTGCCTGACCCCGGCTTGAGGTGCTGGTACGCAGTTGAGCCGCACCGCTCAATTGCACTGCATCGGCACTCACGGTGATGTCACCTGCGTCTCCAACTCCAGAAACCGTAGCCAAGAGTCGAGAGCCATCAAGAAGTGAGAGTCTACTTGCATTAATCTGAATGTTGCCGCCATTGCCTGTGCCAGCTGCCGATGCGGTAATCGAACTATTGTTTCGCAGCAGCACAAAATCTCGCACATTGAGGTTGATGTTGCCCCCCTCTCCAGAGACAGTAGCTGCAGTAATCGAGCCACCGCGATTTACAACAATTGAATTAGCGTTCACCCGCAATGTGCCAGCATTTCCAGTTCCATTATTGCTGACAGTGATATTTGCCCCATCACTAATGCTCAAACGAGGGGTATTAATGGTCAAGCTACCAGAATTTCCGCTTGATCTATCAGGTAGCTGAAAGGCTTGTTGTACAGATTCAGCCACAACAGGTGCAGCCGAACCTATATAACTGAATACAGGTTCGGCTGCACCACTGATCTCGACATACTCACTGGCATTAACCGTGACACTGCCACCATTTCCAGTTCCTACGGTGGAAGAATTAATGTTGCCGTTCTGAAGCACTAACTTCGCCGTGTTGATAGTGACTTCCCCAGCATCTCCAACTCCAGCAGTGACAGCGGTAGAAGCTATAGCGCTTTGAAGTGAGGGATCTGACACTCCTATTACTTCTACTGCCCTAGTTGCGTTCACCGTCACATTGCCGGCGTTGCCATTCCTAAAAGCGGCAGTTGATACCGTTGCTCCTCTTAAAACACTTAATTGCCCTGTTGATACCGTTACTGCTCCTCCGTCTCCAGAGTTGAACGAACCGCTACCGATAACACTGCCAAGAACACGATTTATAGGTGAGCGCCCAATCAGTTGGATAAAGTCAGAAGCACTTATAGTTACATTGCCAGCATCACCAGAGCCGTAGGAGCGGGTAAGGGTTGCCGCCCCACGTTGTGCTATTAACTGCTGAGTTGAAACTGTAATATCTGCTCCACGTCCAACTCCCACAGTTTCACTGGTTAAGCCGCCATAAGTCCCACCATCTGGGCTACTCCCGCTTAGTTTTAAAGACTGAGCAGCATTCACTCTAATGCTCCCCCCTGCCTGAGCTCCCTGGTTTTGAATTAACATAATTGAACCGTCTGCCAGCGAGACTTGATTTCCCTGCACCTGAATTGAACCGCCACCACTCGCATCGGCTAATGCCTGCCGCGATAAATGAATGTCGCCCAAGGTCTGCGCTCCTGAGTAGCTCAAGGCAAAGCCGTCACTAAGGCTGACTTGCCCACTCCGGACGCTTCCCAATTCAATTCGTCCTTGCTCTGCTGTTAGAGTACCGCCATTAATGGCTATATCCCCGCCAATTAAGGCAAGGGTTTGACCGACTGGCACCCATAATCCTGCTGCACTGTTACGTCTGACAATTGGGGAGAAAAAAGGCACTGCAACCGATAAATCGTATCCATTCCCCTGAAGGCTAATTTGCCCTGGATTGGTTCCCATCTGCAAGCCAACTGGAACGCTCACTGTCAACAGTGGTGGAGTTTGAGGATTCGTGGCACTGTACTGAAATCCATCAGCAAAGTTAATGCTGTTGGCAGTCGTGCCAATAAAGGAACCGCCAATATTGAGCGAGGCATTGGGACCAAAGATAATGCCATTGGGATTAAGCAGAAACAGATTGGCAGCACCATTTGCCCGAATCAAACCATCAATATTAGAAATCGACCCGCCTGTGACTCGTGTGAGAATGTTTCGAATACCAGCAGCATTGTTGAAGTAGGCAGAGCCGCCAGTCGGCACCGAAAACTGCTGAAAGCTGTGGAATAGGTTGCTACCCCGCCTTGCTCCGCCATCAATCTGAAAATTGGGATTACCTGTGACTTGCGATCGCTCTCCCCCAGGCAGCGTATTATCAGGCACGACTTGGGCAGTGATAGGTTGAGTACAGAGCAGCGCCCCCAGGGTGCTACCAGTCAAAAACCATGCTTGCAAAGGCCAGTGGTTCATTTGCTGTCTTAGCCTCCTGGAGTGGTACAGGCAGGATAGTTGCTGGAGCTTAGTTAAAGGAGGGACTTCAAGTTACTTAGTTTGAGTTGCCTCTCTCAAACTTCTATAGACCCAGCATCAACGTCTAGACAGCAACAAGATAAAAGGATTATCAGAATTACACCAGGCAAGATAAGCAGGCAAGATAAGGGAGTTAATTTCACTTTAAGCGGTTTACTGCCTGCCTTTACAAACCCCTGACTGGTTCAATGGATTCTGCACAATTGGCTCAGGGGTGGCCGCAACCAGGATGACTTCTCCGGTCGGACTCACCTGCCAGCCCGTTGCTTCGAGGATTGGGCTATCTAACTTTCGGCTCCTGACTGCTGAGCCCTGACTTCTGACTTCTCCACCAGTAGTCTGACTAGCCACGGTTAGCCTACGGCGGTCTTGCCACTCGGCATCATCATCCAACTGTTGCTCAGGGGTGGGAGGTAATCCCCCTCGACCGGTGATCACAAACGAGTTACCTTGCGTAGCAGGACAACCTTGGGCAATGAAACGAGCTGGATCAGCAACAGTGGTGGACAGTTCGACTAAGCCAGAGGTGGGGTCAAGTTGATTGATATTGAGTTGGACGGTGCCACTCTCAGCAGAGCTGGCTCCGGTAGTGGTGATGTCGCTCGAAGTCGTGTCTTGAGAACGAAACTGGATGCCGAAGATGCCAGAGGTATTAATCAAGACACTACCGCCACGAGCGCTGACAGAATTGGCACGAATGTCGCTATTTTCAGTGGGTACAGCAACAATCGAGCCTGCATCAATCCGCATGTTGCCGCCATTGCCAGTACCACCCGCCGAGGTTGTAATTTGACTATTGCTTCGCAGCAACAAAACGTCCTTTACATTCAGGTCAAGGTTGCCTCCCTCTCCAGATGCAGTAGCCGCAGTAATCGCACTACCACAGTCGATAACGATCGAGTCGGCATTCACCCGCAAAGTGCCAGCACTTCCAGTTCCCTCATTACTGACAGTGGCGTTTGCCCCATTGCTGATGCTCAAACGGGGCGTGTTAATGGTCAAGCTACCTGAACTTCCACTAGGTCTATCAGGTAATCCAAAAGCTTGTCGTAAGGCTTCAGGCGCAATCGCAGCAGCCGACCTCACTGCACTGGGTGCACCAGGTGTGAGGGGGCGACCACTGATCTCGACAGACTCTCTGGCATTGACAGTGATATTACCTGCACGACCAGTTCCTAGAGTAGAAGTCGAAAGGGATCCCCCATCCTGAATCACTAACTTTGCAGTATTGACTGTGATCTGACCAGCATCTCCAGGACTATTAGTAGTAGCAGCTAGAGTACTTGGATTGGAAACATTACCCTGTCCAATCAGTCTTATCGAGTCGAGCACATTGACGGTGATATCTCCGCTGCGACCAACTCCAAAAGTTGGCGATGCGATGACTCCTCCATCAAGAACAGTTATCTCCTGTGTTGACACGATGACATCTCCTGCATCTCCAGAGCTGAAAGCAATAGTACTGATGGCGCTGCTTACACTAGGATTTGTAGGTGAAGTTCCAGTCAATTGAACAGAATCAGAAGCATTTACAGTTATATTGCCAGCATCCCCAGAACTGTGGGAGCGAGCAAAGGCTGCCGCCCCATTCTGTACAATCAACTGCTGAGT
This sequence comes from Leptolyngbya sp. FACHB-261, assembly GCF_014696065.1. NCBI lineage: Bacteria > Bacillati > Cyanobacteriota > Cyanophyceae > Leptolyngbyales > Leptolyngbyaceae > Leptolyngbya > Leptolyngbya sp. FACHB-261. The sequence continues at coordinate 114,397 of NZ_JACJPL010000013.1, forward strand.
TGAAACTGTAATATCTGCTCCACGTCCAACTCCCACAGTTTCACTTTCCAAGCCGCGAAATTCAACATCTGCGTTGCTTCCACTCACTTCTAAAGACCGTGCAGCATTAACCCTGACGCTCCCGCCTGCTTGAGTCCCCTGGTTCTGAATCAAAAGAATTGAGCCATCAGTGAGCGATACATTATTACCCTGTACTTGAATCAACCCACCTCCACTAGCATCGGCTAGTGCCTGTTGCGAGAGGCGAATATCACCAAAGCGTTGGCTTCCCTGATAATCAAACGCAAAACCAGAGGTCGTAGAACTGAGGTTCACTTGCCCATCGCGCACACTACCTAACTCAATCCGCCCTTGTTCTGCTGTCAGCGTGCCGCCATCAATGGCTATATCTCCACCAATCAAAGCAAGGGTCTGAGCGGCTGGCACTTGCAACCCTGCTCCACTACCACCTCTAATCAGAGGTGAAAAAATAGGCACTGTAACGGATAAATCGTATCCATTCCCCTGCACCACAATCGGACCTGGATTTGCTCCCATCTGCAACCCAGATGGAACACTAACAGTTAACAACGGTGTCCTTTGAGGATTCGTGGCGCTGTACTGAAAATTATCGGCAAAGCTGATGCTGTTGGCAGTCGTCGCTACAAACGAACCACCAATGTTAAGTCGGGCATTCGGACCAAACAAAATGCCATTCGGGTTAAGCAAAAACAGATTCGCCGCCCCATTTGCCCGAATCAAACCATCAATATTAGAAATCAACCCACCTGTGACGCGAGTGAAAATGGTGGTGATGCTGGGTGCATTGTTGAAGTAGGCAGAGCCTCCAGTCGGCACAGAAAACTGTCTAAAGCTGTGGAATAGATTGCCACCCTGCCTTGCTCCGCCATTAATCTGGAAATTAAGATTGCCCGTGACTTGCGATCGCTCTCCCCCAAGCAGCGTATTATCAGGCACGACTTGTGCGGCCATTGATTGAGCGAAAAGCAACGCACCCAGGGTGCTACCAGTCAAAAACCATGCTTGCAAACGCCCCTGGTTCATTTTGCTGTCTTAGCCCCTGGAGTGATATGGACAAGATAGCTCCTTTGGGTGATTGTGTTGTAAAAACTGCTGAAGGGCAAGCGGTCGACTTGACTAAAACTCGCTCAAACAACCACTCCTCTCAATTTGAGATTCGAAATTATGCTCGCGCTACATCATGACAGAAAAATCAAAATCTGGATTGCCAATCATAGGAGTACTAGACATGGCAGTATTCATTGAAATCATTATGCTTGTCTGACATTGATCTATCTCCTTAGGCACTACAAAATGATAAGTAGCCGAACTGATCTGATTTGCTAGTGTCAGTAGCGGTGCTAACTGCGAGGCGGATGAAATAGGCAACACCCTTTTGACCAGCAAGGGCAGGCCGATTGTCTTCGTTGTCACCAGCAGATAGAGAAGGCCTTCGTCCGTGTTAGCTAGACTGTTAACTGGCAATTGCTAAAGGTACTTGTTGTGAAGCGTCACCCGCAGCTTTAATTAAATCGGCTCCTTTTTCGCCGATCATGATGGTGGGTGCGTTCGTATTACCTGTGGTGATCGTCGGCATGATGGATGCATCGACAACACGCAACCCTTCAACTCCATAGACCCGCAGTTCAGGGTCTACAACCGCCATCGAGTCAGTGCCCATTTTGCAGGTTCCGACAGGATGCCACTCTGTGCCACAACTGTTGCGGATATAAGCTTCAAGGTCTTCATCGCTCTGAATCTCGGCACCCGGAGCGATTTCTGCACCGCGAAATTCATCAAAGAAGCTGGTATGAAACAATTGACGGATTAACTTAATTGCGAAAACAACTTTTCGCACATCGACTTCACTTTGCAGATAGTTCATCTGTAACATGGGGGCATCTTTCGGATCGAGCGATCGCAACTTGACACTACCTGTGTTTTGCGGATGGGTTAAAGAGAACGCCCCTGTGAATGCCCAATCAGAGTGGGGATAGCCAGGTGGTGCGAACAGCTTGGGACCGAAATAAAACCGTAAATCGGGTGCAGGTCCCGAATTCCACTCGGTATGCAAAAATAATCCAGCTTCCGCGATACTACTGGTGGTTGCAGGGTGTAAATTCTGAGTTGCTTGATATGCCACAGGAATGAGAATGTGGTCTTGGAGGTTTTGACCAACCCCTGGCAAATCAGCGACGACAGAAAGCCCCATTGCTTGCAAGTAAGCTGCATTGCCAATGCCAGAAAGCATCAACAGTTTGGGTGAATCGAACGCACCCGCACTTAAAATCACTTCCTGATTAACTCTGACCTGGTGCAGCGAGCCCTCTTGCAGATATTCCACTCCGACGGTGCGAGTGCCCTCAAACAACAATCGAGTTACTAAGGCCCCAGTTGTTACGGTCAAATTGGGACGCTGGAGAATGGGCACGAGGAAGGCAGCCGCAGCACTGTGTCGTTTACCATTCTTGACAGTCAACTGATATAATCCTGCCCCTTCCTGTTGTATACCGTTGAAATCAGGATTGTAGTCATATCCCAATGCCACCGCTGCGTCTGTAAAGCGGTGGGATACGACAGCAGGGGAAATCGGATCAGTCACACTTAACTCCCCATCGACCCCGTGAAACTCGGACCCGCCTCGCTGCTGGTGCTCAGATTTCTTAAAATAGGGCAAGACATCCTGGTAACTCCAACCGGGATTTCCTAATGCTTGCCAGTGGTCATAATCATGACGACTGCCTCGAATGTAAAACATGAAATTAATCGAACTGCTGCCACCCAAGACTTTGCCACGAGAACAAAAGATATTGCGGTTATTCAGGTAGGGTTCTGGTTCAGAGAAATAGCTCCAATCCACCTCAGTGCCGAGTAGATTGACGCATTCTCCCGGGATTTGAATCTCTGGTTTCGTATCCGGGTTGCCCGCTTCGAGTAATAACACAGTTGTGTCACTATCTTGTGTCAGACGGTTTGCGACCACGCAGCCTGCCGAACCTGCACCAACCACAATGTAGTCGTATTGGGGCATGACATCCTCCTTCTCGGTTGTAATGGATTAATGTCACCAGGAATGAGCGAGAATTAATGGGTTTGAAGAACGCTCGCTGAAACACTGCTGAGTCATTTGCTCACAATGCCTACAGGGTCTGGTTGAAGTAAAGCACTGTATGCAGAGATCTTATAAGTTCGACAGAGTGATCACCAGGCAAAATTAATCAGTTAAGATGTAACTTAAGCAAGTTTGAAGAACAGCAGTTGAATCGCGGTCAGGATAACGCCTAATCAAGCACCAGCAGCCGCCTGCGTAATTGTGTATCGCCTCAAAATAATTCGCGCTTGGCCCACTAGCAGCAGTAATAGATAGAAGGGAAGAAAAATCGCGCCAAATCGATAAAGTGAGAGCTACTAGAGAGCAAGCCATGCTTCCTGTATGAATACTGGTTTTCCACCAGTACGAAATGATGGCGACAATCAGTGTTTCTGTGGCGTAACACCACATTAAGCCCTGTATCAGGTTAGGTGCATGAGCAAACGATAAAGTAAGGAAGCCAGCGAATAATACAATTGCAGCCACAATTAAGGGGAAAGAGCGCTGCTTGCGATCAGGAATATCTGGAGAGTTAATCAGCCCGAGACGCATGAAGATGAACAGGCACAAAATGACTAGCCCAGAGGCAAACAGACTGGCAATCCCCGAAAACTTGATTTTTTCTGCCAGCTTCAACGGTTGATCTGCCAATACAAGTAGCGAAAAAGTAATTAATGGATTGATAACCGGGTTGAACACAGTCAAAACGACTTTGCACTGGTTTTGTTCATCATCTTAAGGGAATCGCTATGGGTTCGTAGCATCTGCGAAGGGTAGGGCTCCGAGCGGACCCAGAATTTCGTCGCCGATCTCGGCAGAAATACGTTCAGCTAGCTCCATGTCCGGTGGTTCTGTCTCATCCAGCGTCCCCACCGCTGCAATCAGCCGCGCAAAGGCACTGGGTGCAGCAACGACCAAGCCGCGAGCTGGCTGGTTGCCGAGTGCAGCGACAACGTGAGTTGTGCCAATCGGAATCAGGAAGCTTTCACCTTCGCTCAGCACAACTTTGTTCTCACCTGCCCAGACTGTGAACTCCCCTTCCAGCACATAGAGTTGTTCAGAATAGCGCGTGTGGCGATGAGGAGGGGTTTGTGAGCCAGGTGGGAAGTAGCCTTCGATCAAATCGTACTTACCTCCAGTCGTGGTGTGATCGGCAACGATGTTGAGGCGAGCGCCAAAAAACCAGAGTGACTGTGTCATTCGATTGTCCTTATTGATGAATGATTTGTGTGATGAACTATCAAGCCTCCGCCCTAGAAGGCGTTCATATCAGCAACATCAGAGAGGAAACTCTTATTTCTCGAACCCTCTCAAAACAGCTGCTCTTGCAATCTCGAAGCCCTCTTCCTGGAAAGCTTCAAAGTGCTCGACCTTCAAGATAGTTACTATGGCCCATCCCTATCCCCTTATGACTACCTCTACCGTAGTCTTCAAGATTTACCCAAATTCCACCACTCAAGATGCGCCAGTTAAGCTCTGAGTTAGGTCAATCATCTCAACCCTCGATACAGGCCACGGGCAGCCTAAGCCAACGCACCGAATGCTTCAGGGGTGATTTTTTGCATTTCACTTCAGTCAATCCTGTTGCTCCTTAGACATTACGTGCCTTCGTCAACTTCAGAGGCTTAAGTTGAAACTTATCTTCAAGAACTTGCCTGGTCTGAATTAGCCTAACTCCGAAGAATGGGGGTGGCTCGTTTGAAATCAGGTGAAATACATCCGCTCCTTCAGGTTTTGCAGCACAACCAAAATTACTACTTATTGCAAAAGTCATTCAGCTAAGGAGCAATCTGATCACACCATTTCCTTGGCTGTTTGACTCTCGCGTCTGCGCTGCTGCAGATCAAACACTGACCACAGTGCTGAGAGAATATCACCATTCTCTCAGCCCAGAGCAAAAATTAAATTCCTGATTTTGCCCTGGGCTGGAATGGCAATCTGATTTTTTGTATAGATAACATCCCTGACTATGAATCCACACTCTCAAACAGAAGTCGCCTCACAAGGAACCAGCTACCATACCCAATTCGAGATCGCCCGTCACTTCCACGCTGCGCTTGTTGCACGAGACTGGAGCGCGCTGCGGGCCCTCCTGGCTAACGACGCACACTGGACATTGCCGGGCGACAACACAATCTCAGGAACTGCCAACGGAGCTGATTCTGTAGTTGAGCGGGCGAGCAAGATTGCAGGCTACAGTCTGAGCTTTGAGCTACAGCATATTCTCGTTAGCAGAGACAACGTGGCTTTGTCTTTGCACAATACTGCCCAGCAAGGCAATCGCACACTCGACGAGTATCTGGCAACGGTATGTCAGCTCAAGGGCAACAAAATTGCCGCAATCGAGACTTATCTCTCCGACGTTGAGGGTATGAACGCCTTCTTTATCTGAGCTGGAAGTTTAAAGCAACAAACCAATTAACAAAAGAAGACTTTAATGCCTTACGTTACTGTCGGCAAAGAAAACTCTGAAAGCATCGATATTTACTACGAAGATTTTGGAGCAGGTGCTTCAGCTAAGGGGGCTCTGGACTGTGTCCCAGCCTGACTGACCGACTTTCGCGATGATCTGCCACGCATCAACGTGCCAACCCTAATCCTTCAGGGAGAGGCCGATCGCATCCTTCCTTATCATTCCACTGGAGCAAGGCTACCCAAGTTGATCAAAGACAGTCACTTTGTAGTGATATCTGGCGGTCCCCACGCAGTCATTTGGACTTCTGCGGAGCAAGTCAACCCTGCATGGTTGAACTTCCTTAAACAAGGGAATTAATCCAATACTTCCGGTTAAAGGGCAAAAGGCAAAAGTGGAAGAAAGAATTTGGCTTTGGTAGCTTGCCCTTTTCTCCTTAAATAGTTGGAAAGTAGGTAGCATTTCAACGTCTGCCCAAAGTGGATGCGAGTTAGCAGAGCTATAAATATGAAACTTATCTCTGTCAACGTAGGGCTTCCGCATGAAGCGGCTTGGAAAGGGAAAAAAGTTAGAACTGGGATTTTCAAAGAGCCAGTCAACGAGCGAGTTATACTGCGATTGCTCAATTTGGACGGCAGCGGCAGGCCGATCTGACCGTTCACGGAGGACCAGACAAAGCCGTCTAGGTCTATCCATTCGAATATTACGATTACTGGCAAGTTGATTTTACAGTTTTCTTCACCGTTCAATCCTCTGGCTCAATCACATTTTTCGGCTTACCCATTTCCGTTTTCGTGCTTGCCAGGTGAAGCATTATCTCTCGTGTTTACACTATTTAATTTTTGCTCGTTAAATTAGATCTTAACTTGCCGATCTCGCCTGGTGTAAATCAATGGTGTGTCCTAAGTTTAAGAGGTACACAATTGCATTCCAAACCTAGTTCAGACAACTGCAACTGTCATGCAAGGATTTAAGCAGATAGAAAGCTTTGTTGTTTCAGTTTTTATCTAAGTTCCAATAAAGTCGAACGTTTGCAGGAACTCTACTCATGTTTATCGATTACGTTACACTCATGCTGATTAACTTGGCAGCTGGACTCGTTCTGCTAGCTGCCTATGTATATTTTGGGCTAGGTACTTCAAACCAGAGACGCTGGATTCCAGGTTTTGGTGTGGTCGGCGCGATCGCCTTGGTCACTGGCCTGCACATGACGTTCACCTGGCCCATTCCCGGTAGTTTCAATATCGCCTTTGGCGAAACAACTGCCCTATTTGGCGTTCTATTTGCAGGAACTTCACTCACTTTGGCAATGGGTTGGGAGCTAATAAGTCTGGGCATCTATGGATTCTTTGCCGGACTCGTATCACTTCTCATTGGCTTGCGCTTCATCAATCTGGGGCTAACACCAATTGCTGTGCCAGCAGGAATTGGGTTCATCTTAGTGGGGTTAGGAGGGGTTTTTGCTGCACTGACGCTCTATCTCAAAGAAAATCGTTTCTTGCGAATAATTGGAGCCATTGTATTAATTGTGGCAGCACTCATCTTTGGTTTTATTGGATTGGCTTCCTACTGGGTACATCTTGCTAACTTCTCAGCCTGGCAGCCTATGCCAAAGTAGCTGATGCAAAACAACTCTAATGCGCTTTCCTTTCCAACAAGTGTGAGATAAATAGTGACGAAGGTTTTAATTGTTTACGCAGCCGATTACGGCAATACCCAGAAGCTGCTACCTTAGCAGGCAAAGAATTGTTTGCCAAGTAAAAAACTCAAGGCTTACGCAATTAAAGCAGCGAGTTCTGCTGTGAAGTAATCTCAATGCCGAATGAAGGAACGTCAAACGCAGAGGTAAAAATGGATACTCAATACTACGACGATATTATTATTGGCAGCGGTAAAGCAGGTAAAACTCTAGCACCTGCACTAGCCGCGGACGGACGCAAAACCGCTCTGGTGGAACGCAGCTTAAACATGATCGGTGGCTCGTGCCCTAACATTGCTTGCATTCCCAGCAAAACAATGGTGGCCAGTGCAGAGGTTGCAAATACTGTGCGAAACAGTGCTGCCTATGGCATCAACACAACACTACCCACGATTGACTTGGCTGCAGTGATTCAGCGCAAACGATCGGTCGTGCAGTCCCTGCGACCCATCAATCTTAATAACTTGCACACTGCATTGGGGGATGATCTGATCATTGGCACCGCTCGCTTTGTGGCACCTAAAACAATTGAAGTGGCAACATCTGAGGGAGTAACTCGCTTACTCACCGCAGAACGGTTTTTTATCAATGCAGGCACGCGACCGTTAATTCCACCGGTGCCAGGGCTCGAAGAAGCTGGGTTTCTGACAAGTGAGTCGATTATGGAGAACGAACAGTTGCCTGAGCACCTGATCGTGCTCGGGAGTGGCTACATTGGGTTGGAGTTTGCCCAGACGTTCCGGCGCTTTGGCTCTCGTGTCACCGTAATTGGACAAAGTGAGCAAATCCTGTCGCAGCAAGATCCCGATATTGCCAATGCGGTACAAACGCTACTGGAACGAGACGGCATTGACTTCTTGCTAAAAGCAAAGGTATTGAGAGTTGATCGCTCTGGCAATGAAATTACCCTACAGATCCAGGTTGCCGAGCGTGACATTAAGCTCCAGGGTTCGCATTTGCTCGTCGCCGTCGGTCGGTCGTCAAACGCTGATTCCTTAAATTTAGCCGCTGTGGGTGTGGCGACAGATACTCGCGGATTTATTCAAGTTAACGAGCGCTTGGAGACGAATGTACCGAATATTTGGGCCTTAGGCGATATCAACGGCGGGCCGCAATATACCCATGTGTCGCTGGACGATTATCGGATTGTCAAAGCGAATCTGATTGATGGTGGCAACCGCAGCACGCGCAAACGCTTGGTTCCATCCTGTCTGTTCATCGATCCAGAACTGGCTCAGGTAGGTCTGACCGAAACCGAAGCACGACGACAAGGGTATGCCATCCGTGTGGCGAAGCTAGATCCCTCAGACATTATGCGAGCGGTAACAGAGGGTCAAACGGATGGGCTGCTGAAGGTGATCGTGGATACCGAGACAGGTCGTATTCTCGGGTGTTCGCTCTTGTGCCATGAAGCGGGTGAGGTGATTTCAACGGTGCAGATGGTGATGTTGGCCCAGATGCCCTACACCGTTTTGCGTGACGGAGTTTTGACCCATCCCACGATGACTGAAGGGTTAAACGCGCTGTTTTCAAAGTTGTAGGCAGCGAGTGCAATATTACTGGATTAATGATCATGAAAAAGCTAGACGGAAAAGTTGCAGTTGTGACAGGGGCATCCAAAGGAATTGGTACCGAGATCGCTAAACATCTGGCATCCGAAGGAGCATTGGTAGTTGTTAACTATGCTTCGCAAATTCTCTTGGGACGGATCGGACAACCCCAGGACATTGCCCCTGCGGTTGTCTTCCTCGCATCTTCCGATTCAGCCTGGATCACGGGGGCAACGCTGCCTATCGCAGGTGGTTTTGCTTAACGTATTTGATCCCATAGACCTGATCTTCAAGGAGTAATCTCGTGACTACATTTCGCACCGTTTCGATCGATGGTTTAGATATCTTTTATCGCGAAGCGGGCTCGCGCAGTAATCCGACAATTTTGCTGCTGCACGGCTTCCCGACATCCTCTCACATGTTCCGCAATCTGATCCCTGCGTTAGCCGATAAATTCCATCTGGTTGCACCCGATTATCCAGGTTATGGCAACAGTTCGATGCCAACCGTGGATGAGTTTGACTACACGTTTGATCATCTGGCTGAGATTATGGAGAAATTCATTGCCGCGATCGATCTCCAGAAATATAGCCTTTACGTAATGGATTATGGTGCTCCCATCGGCTATCGGATTGCAGCAAAACACCCAGAGCGAGTGGAAGCGTTGATTGTCCAAAACGGGAATGCCTACGAGGAAGGACTGCGCGAATTTTGGGACCCGATCAAGGCTTACTGGCAAGAGCGTTCGCCTGAGAATGCTAGCAAGCTCACTCACCTTGTCACCCTGGAAGCAACCAAGTGGCAATATACCAACGGCGTTAGCGATCTTGAAGCGATTAGCCCGGATACCTGGACTATGGATCAACTCTTCCTCGACCGCCCCGGAAACGCTGAAATCCAACTGGCGCTGTTGTATAGCTATGGCACGAATCCGCCACTATACCCCCAATGGCAAGAGTATTTCCGCAAATACCAGCCGCCGACCCTGATTGTTTGGGGTAAGAACGACTATATCTTCCCCGCTGAGGGTGCCTATCCCTACCAGCGCGATCTGAAAGATGTTGAGTTCCATTTACTGGATACTGGGCACTTTGCCCTAGAAGAGGACGGGGATGTGATCGCGGATCATATTCGTGGCTTTATGACAACTCATGTTATGAAAAAGGGTCTTATGGCAACCTCTAGCCGAAAATAATCTTCACTGGAAAGCGATATCGATAGCCGGTGATCATCATTCCACGATCGCTGCCCATCAGTTAGCACTGTCAAGTTAATTAGCTTGACAGTGACACTTCAACAAATTATTCACCCCCTATAAATTCAGGGAGAACTTATGGTTGCTCAAGCAAACTCACAAGCGGTGAAAATTTTGGAAGTCGCAGATGATCCACGTCTTTCCAGAGAAGTGAAAGCATTTTTGAAAGTTCTGAATTCAAGTGGTGTACCTTTAGAGACGCTCCCTCCAGTCGAAGCGCGTCAAGCGCTAGTGGATGCGCAAGCTTCTGTTGAGGTTGATCTTTCAGGGATTGACGAGTCTGAGAAGACAATTACTGCTGACGGCTATTCGATCAAGCTAAACATCGTGCGACCTGAAGGTGTTAAGGGCACCTTACCTGTTTTCATGTTTATTCATGGCGGCGGCTGGGTGCTGGGTGATTATCCAACACATAAACGCATGGTTCGCGATCTCGTCGTGCTTTCAGGTTTTGCGGCTGTCTTTGTCAACTACACTCCAACTCCCGATGCTCAGTACCCGCAGGCTATCAATGAGATCTATGCCGCGACGCAATGGGTTGCCGAGCATGGTGAAGAGATTGGTGTTGATGGCAAAAATCTGGCAATTGTCGGCAACAGTGTTGGCGGTAACATGACGACTGTGACCGCATTGAAGGCAAAAGAGAAGGGAGGACCAGACATTAAGTTGCAAATCCTGATGTGGCCGATCGTGGACGCTAATTTTGAAACAGATTCTTATCAACAATTTGGCGAGAAACGTTTCCTGACCACACCTTTGATGAAGTGGATGTATGACCTTTATACAACTGATCTGGAAAAACGCAAAGAAATTTACGCCTCTCCTCTACAGGCTACGATTGAGCAACTGAAAGGATTGCCCCCAGCGTTAATTCAGGTCGCCGAAAGCGATATCTTGCGAGATGAAGGCGAAGCTTATGGACGCAAGTTGGATGAAGCCGGGGTAACCGTGACAACTGTGCGTTACAACGGCATGATCCATGACTTCGGACTGTTGAATGGTTTGGCCGAGGTTCCGGCCGTTCGTTCTCTTTTCGTCCACGCAGCCGCTGAACTGAAAAAATACCTGCAATAGGGATCGCTCGTTCAGCAAGAAAGACTATGAATATCAAGCATGAATGATGCCGCAGTGGTCATCATCACTCTGCGGAACGGCCTTGTATTTGACGCATCCATTTGAGGAGATTGTATGTGACGGTATCTCGCACAGTTACTGTTGATGGGCTTGACATTTTCTACCGGGAAGCAGGTTCACCTGATGCGCAAACTATCTTGTTGCTACACGGTTTTCCCACGTCATCCCACATGTTCCGCAATCTGATGCCTGCGCTTGCCGATCGCTTCCATCTGGTTGCCCCCGACTATCCTGGCTTTGGTTATAGTTCCATGCCCGCGGTGGATGAGTTTGATTACACCTTCGATCACCTTGCCGAAGTGATGACAGGCTTTATCGATGCGATCGGGTTGAAACGCTACAGCCTTTACTTAATGGATTATGGCGCGCCCATTGGCTATCGAATCGCGGCTAAAAATCCAGAGCGAGTAGAGTCCCTGATTGTGCAGAATGGCAATGCCTATGAGGAAGGGTTAGGCGACTTTTGGAAACCAATGAGAGCCTATTGGCAGCACAAAACACCTGAAAATGCCGAGCGGGTGCGCCAGACTATGACAGTGGATGCCACGAAACGGTATTACACCACCGGAGCCAGGAATCTAGAAAACCTCAGTCCTGATACTTGGACTCTGGATCAAGCCCTCCTCAATCGCCCTGGCAACCTAGATATTCAACTGGCATTGAAATACAGCTACCAGTCCAATCTGCTGCTATATCCGCAATGGCAAGCCTACCTTCGTCAGCATCAACCACCCACGCTAGTGGTATGGGGTAAGAACGACCGAGGCTTTTTAGTAGAAGGAGCCTACGCCTACAAACGCGACTTGCAGAACCTTGAGTTTCATCTCTTCGATACCGGGCACTTTGCCCTGGAAGAAGATGGGGACGCAATCGCAGACCATATCCGGCGATTTATGACCACTCACGTTGGAGAAAGGGTATTACTGAAGGCGGGTGTCATTTAGCACCCTAGAGTCTAGTGGAGACTTGTCTAAATTAAATTCCAATACATATTCCTACCCAGGAAAGCGGTGTCTACAACGTCAGCAAATGGGCGGTTAGCACATTGGTGGTTGACGAGGCTATCAGCGTATCAACAAGCAAAAAAACAACCATGAACATCAATAAAAATGACACCGCAGTAGTCGTCATCGACCCACAAAATGATGTCTTAAGTGAAACCGGGGTCTCCTGGGACTTGGTAGGTGAAAGCGTCAAGGACAATAAAACTGTCGAGAACATCGAGCGAGTCTTCAAAGCCGCGAAGCAGAATGGTTTTGAGGTTTTCATCTCTCCTCACTATTACTACCCCACTGACTACACTTGGAAATTTGCTGGAAACCTAGAGCAGATGATGCTTGAGGTCAAGGAATTTGTTCGCAGTGGGCCGTTAAGTCTTGACGGTTTTTTGGGGTCAGGTGCTGACTGGCTCGATCGCTACAAGCCCTTTATTGAGGATGGCAAGACGGTCGTAGTTAGTCCTCATAAAGCCTATGGACCCCAGAACAATGACCTCGTTTTGCAACTGCGTAAGCGCAACATCAGTAAAGTCATTCTGCTTGGGATGTTGGCGAATCTCTGTGTTGAAGCTCACCTGCGCGATTTAATCGAGCAAGGATTTGAGGTGCTCGTTGTCAAGGATGCAACCGCTGCCCCGCACCATCCGGAGTTAGGCGATGGCTACAAGGCAGCACTGATTAACTTTGGGTATATCGCCAATGCAGTTCTGTCTACAGACGACGTTGTAATAGCAATGTCATAACGTCAAACTTAAAGGAGATAGAAGTGGACACTGAATATTACGATGACATTGTTATCGGTGGCGGTAAAGCAGGTAAAACACTAGCACCAGCGCTGGTTGCAGATGGACGCAAGACTGCGTTGGTGGAACGCAGTTCAAACATGATTGGTGGCGGGTGCATCAATATTGCTTGCATTCCCACCAAAACGATGGTGGCAAGCGCAGAAGTAGCAAATACAGTTCGGAATAGTGCCACTTATGGTGTGAAAACTAACGCGCCCACTGTTGATTTAGCAGCAGTCGTTCAGCGCAAGCAATCGGTGGTGCAATCGGCGCGTGCAGTGAACTTGCACAATCTAGAAACTGCTCTGGGTCACGAACTGATCATTGCCACCGCCCGTTTTGTAGCACCCAAAACGATTGAAGTAACAACAGCTGAAGGCACAACTCGCTTACTCACCGCAGAACGGTTGTTTATTAATACAGGTACCCGACCGTTGATTCCATCAATTCCCGGACTCAAAGAAACCGGGTTTTTGACCAGCGAGTCAATCATGGAGCTAGAACAGTTGCCTGAGCATCTGATCGTGCTTGGGAGTGGCTACATTGGGTTGGAGTTTGCCCAGATGTTTCAACGCTTTGGCTCCCGCGTCACCGTAATTGGGCGAAGTGAGCAAATTCTGTCACAGCAAGACCCCGATATTGCCAATGCGGTTCAAACGCTACTGCAGCGGGACGGCATTGAATTCTTGCTGAACGCAGAGGTCTTGAGAGTTGATCGCGTTGATAGTGAGACCACTCTTCACATCCACATTGCTGGCCAAGAGGTGAGTCTACAAGGGTCACATTTGCTCATCGCTGTCGGTCGGTCGTCCACTACTGATAGCTTAAATTTAGCCGCCGCTGGTGTTGAAGTAGGTGCAGGCGGATTCATTCGAGTCAACGAACGTCTAGAGACGAATGTACCGGGGATTTGGGCGCTGGGCGACATCAATGGCGGACCGCAATATACCCATGTGTCGCTCGACGACTATCGCATTATCAAAGCCAATCTTATTGATGGGGGTAACCGCAGCACGCGCGACCGATTGGTGCCATCCTGTCTATTCATTGATCCAGAACTGGCTCATGTGGGTTTGACCGAAACTGAAGCGCGACGACAAGGACATGCCATCCGCGTGGCGATGCTGGATGCCTCAGCCATTCCTAGAGCGAGAACACTGGGTCAAACTGATGGACTGCTGAAGGCGATCGTGGATAGCGTGACAGGTCGTATTCTTGGGTGTTCACTGTTGTGCCATGAAGCAGGTGAAGTAATTTCAACGGTGCAGATGGTGATGCAGGCTCAGCTACCCTACACCGTTCTGCGCGATGGCGTTTTGACTCATCCAACGATGACCGAAGGGTTGAATTTGCTGTTTTCAAAGGTGTAGGCAGCAAGTGCAAACGCCTCGCAATCTACATACCCAAACAAGGCTCTCAGGCTCATGACAACCCTCCAAATTGACCCCGACGAGCTATCCGGCAAGAGAGTGCTGGTTACAGGCGGAACCAAAGGCATGGGCGAAGCGACCGTCAAACGTCTGAGGCAAGCCGGTGCAAAGGTGATAGCAACCGTCCGCTCAAAGCCCAATGAACTTCAATCGCCAGATTTATTTATTCAGTCCGATATCAGCACACCTGATGGTGTAAAAAAGGTCATTGAGGAAGTGTTTGCTCGTCTCGATGGCGTAGATATTTTAATCAATAATGTTGGCGGTTCTTCGGCACCGAGCGGTGGCGTACTTGCCCTAAGTGATGATGATTGGCAGCAGACATTTAATGCTAATTTATTCGCGGCTGTCACTTTGCAGCGGTCTAGGTAAGAATTCACTTCTTTGCTTTTGACTAATCTTCTATAGCGTTGCGCCTAAGTACCTGAGCGTTCCACTACCCATCGAGTTACTACCGGGACAAATCCAATTTTCGAAACCCCGTCGCAAACAGCTCTTTCAAACCCAACAACCACAGGACTAATCATCATGAGAAAACTAGAAGGAAAAGTTGCTCTTGTTACCGGCGGTAATAGTGGCATTGGTCTTGCCACTGCCAAGCGTTTCGTGGCCGAAGGTGCCTATGTTTTCATCACAGGTCGTCGTCAACCTGAACTAGATGCTGCGGTAAAAGAAATTGGTAAAAACGTTACGGGCGTTCAGAGTGATGTCTCCAATCTGGCAGACCTCGATCGCCTATTCACCACAATTGAGCAAGAGCAAGGACATCTCGATGTGCTCTTCGCTAATGCGGGGGGTGGAGAAATCGTCCCACTCGGTTCAATCACCGAAGAACATTTTGACAAAACCTTCAACACCAACGTCAAAGGTCTGCTGTTCACCGTGCAAAAGGCACTACCGCTGATGCCAGAGGGCTCTTCCATTATTCTGAACGCCTCGACTGCTTCTAGGAAAGGCACGCCCGCCTTCAGTGTTTACAGCGCTACTAAAGCCGCCGTGCGCTCTTTTGCTCGCAATTGGACGCTCGACCTCAAAGAGCGTCATATCCGAGTTAACGCCATTAGTCCTGGCGTGGTTCCAACTCCTGGCTACAACCTCATAGGACTGAATGATGAGCAGGTGCAGGAATTCGTGGATAGCCAAGCCGTCACCATTCCTCTAGGACGAGTGGGCACCCCCGATGAAATTGCTAAAGCCGTTGTCTTTCTCGCTTCAGATGACAGTAGTTTTGTCAACGGCATTGAGCTATTTGTTGATGGCGGTATGGCTCAGATTTGAAGCGCCCTAAACCCGATCACAAATACATAACTAATCTCAAGGAGATGGATGATGACCCAAAAGACGTGGCTAATTACAGTTTGAGGCCAGTAAGGACGTATTGACACTCAGCATGGATGTAACCGACGAAGCCCAGGTGAAAGCGGCAACTGCAACAGGGCTGGAAAGATTTGGACGGATTGATGTGCTGGTTAACAATGCCGGATTCGGCTTGCTGGGAGCAATCGAAGAGTGCAGTGCCGAAGAGGTTGGGAGCGTTTATCGAACCAATGTCTTCGGGCTGCTGAATGTCACCCGTGCGGTGCTACCCAGTATGCGCCAGCACCGCTCCGGACATATCATTAATTTCTCGTCGATTGGTGGCTACCGATCCGCCCCAGGGTGGGGCATCTATTCCTCGACCAAGTTTGCAGTTGAAGGCATTACCGAAGCCTTATATGGCGAGTTAGCCCCCTTGGGGATTCACGCTACGGTTGTCGAGCCGGGATACTTCCGCACCAATTTTCTCGATAGCAGTTCGCTACGCCAGAGCGCAGCGCAAATCCCTGATTATGCTGGAACTGTCGGTAAAACTCGGAATATCGCGGCTGAACGCAATCATCAACAACTAGGAGATCCCACTAAGCTCGCCCCAGCCATTCTTCAGATCGTCAACACAGACGAGCCACCCCTAAGGTCGCGTCTAGGCACAGATACACTTCAGGCAATAGCCGAGAAGAACGCTTACGTTGAGCAAGAGACAGTAAAATGGCAAACGCTATCTGAATCTACCAACTACAAGTAATCTCGTTGGCTTTTCTAAACGCTGTTTTTGACCAAAAACAAATTGAAGCGCTAACCCCACTGGGTCGCATCGGACAGCCGCAGGACATTGCCCCTGCGGCTGTCTTCTTCGCATCCTCCGATTCAGCCTGGATCACTGGCGAAACGCTGGTCATCGCGGGTGGTATTCATTGATTTGTTTCTGTTAAAGAGCCCACTGCTATGAATGCAAATAACGGCATCATCAACCAGCCCAGCCAGTATTCAGTAACTGCAACCATTGATCGATTAGCAGCCGTCCTTCAGGCAAAAGGCATCACCATTTTTGCCCGCATCGATCAACAAGTTGAAGCTGAGAAAGTTGGGCTAAACCTGCGGCCGACGCAGTTGTTATTGTTTGGTAGCCCTAAAGCTGGAACACCGCTCATGGTAGCAGAGCCAACGATTGCCCTGGATTTACCTCTAAAAGTGGTGGGCTGGGAAGCATCTGATGGCAAGGTATGGCTGAGTTACAACGATCCTCTCTACTTAAAACAACGGTTCTCCCTCTCTGATGAGTTGGTTAAGAACATTGATGTCATTACACCGTTAATCCATCAAGCACTTCTCTAAGCAATGCCTTAATCCACTTGCTGAAATGCTTGACGGCGACCCAATTCAACATCGTGGTAACAACTCTGCAGACAGCGAAGTTCATCGGTGAGTACCAGCATCAGGTCATTTCGAACGTTGGCCGTAACCTGCCCCAGGAAGATCCCACAGCGTTCGCAGCTGCGGTCTGGGAACCCGCATCGAAAAAACGTTGACAACTTCTCGAAGCTATGACCCTGCGCCTCTTACCCCTCTCGAAGAAACCAACTGAGAACCTGCTCGCTACCACTAAAGCTCACGAGTGGTGGTTAGCAAGTTTGACGGGAAGGCAATGCAAGGTTGTTGGGTCAGTCACAAGCAGATCCGTTTGCTTCTTGCAGGGTGCCCCGAAGCGTATGAACCACTACGCACCGCTTGGCCTTACTACTGGGAGCTGTTACCGTCGCTTTAAATGGGATTTGACCACTCACTGGCTCTCCCTTGGCGTTGAAGCTAAAGGTGCTACTGCTCACGGTTAACAGCAGTTGCCCTGCTTTGAGTTCTCCACGCCCCAATGTTTGCCATCGGTTGTTGACGCTGATAAGGGGGGGGTCTGAGTTGAGATCAAATTGAACTGCTGTTGTGCGCTCGACCCGCTTCGCCTCATTCTGAGCGCTTTGCAAGGCTTGCAGAATTTCCTCTTGAGCAACACTCATACGACGCTGATTCACGAAGGCAAGCCAGTTTGGAACCGCGACTGCCGATAGAAGCCCAATAATGACTCCAACAACCAGCATTTCAGTAAGCGTAAAGCCTGAGCTTGAGCTATTTCTCACTGAACACTTCCTGTTTACTCATAGCGATCACGTTTCCGTTGGACCAGTCCCCCACATAGTCCCCCACAGGCTCTCGGTTCAAAACAGCCATGCTGTTGCTGATCTGTTCGTA
Source organism: Leptolyngbya sp. FACHB-261 (assembly GCF_014696065.1). NCBI lineage: Bacteria > Bacillati > Cyanobacteriota > Cyanophyceae > Leptolyngbyales > Leptolyngbyaceae > Leptolyngbya > Leptolyngbya sp. FACHB-261. Next base: position 132,310 of record NZ_JACJPL010000013.1, read on the forward strand.
ATTTAGAAATTTTTCTTCGCCTGGTTCACTTATAGGGACAAAAACCTCTGCTACGACCCGTCCCAGAGGTCCCGTCCAAGGGGCGTGATAATTACCTAATACCTGCTGCGGCGATGAGTTTATGCAGAGGTTCTCGGCTTTCTGAACCTAAAGGCGAACTAGCTTAGATCTCTCACCATCTCTCCCTCCGATAGGGTCGCCACTAGGGACACCAAGCATATCCTAATGTTCCGACTCAGGCATTTAGACATTGAGTGCTGCTCCCTGCACTCCCCCATTGGAGCGGCTGACGAAAGTATTGCCAGCCGACGGATGAGATGAGCCCTGCTGTCAATCCGCTGCTGCCTCAACCTCTGGACCAGCCACTCGGCGGCCTTCTGCTTGTGCTTAGAGTAATAGTTGAATATGGGATGTCTTTGGCTATGGGGAAAAGCCTTAATTTTCAAGGCTTTCAGGGTTTTTTAATGAGTCAAGCGGGTGGTGGGAATCGAACCCACAACTACAGTTTGGAAGACTGTGGTTTTACCACTAAACTACACCCGCACTCTGAACAAGCAATGACCAGGATAGCACATGGCAGAAGCTTTCCCCACCGCCAGCATTACCTGGTACATAGCCAAGAACGCCGAGACGCAGAGCTTTCAAGGACATAGCCCTAGTCCCAGACGAGATCAGCAGGCATTATGGGCCTTGCTAGCCTCGTGGCCTCATGGGTTTGTGCCTTGCCTTCCAGCCCACCAATGACAGGGCATGGTCGGTTGCTAGTGAACCAGAACAGCCTCTTCTGTTTCCGCCCGCAGTAGATCCATCACGTTCTCTTTCGTTTCTAGGAAGCGACTAGAACGCTTGATTTGATAGGTGCGTTCCGCAGGCCAGTCAAAACTAAATTCTGCTTTAATGCTGCCCGGACGTGAGGTGAGCACATAGAGGCGCTGCGAGAGAAAAACAGCTTCCTCAACGTCGTGGGTAATCATAAAAATAGTCGTGCTGGTCTGTCGCCACACATGTAAGAGAAACTGTTGCATGGCTTCCTTCGTTTGCACGTCCAAGGCTCCGAAAGGCTCATCCATCAGCAGAATCTTGGGCTGAGAAGCCAAAGCTCGAGCAATCGCTACGCGTTGCTTCATGCCACCCGATAATTCACGGGGTAGAGCCTGGGCAAATTGAGATAAACCTACCACCTCCAAATAGTAGGCAATTTGCTGGCGTCGCAAGGTGGAGGGCGCACCCTGCAACTTCAAGCCAAAGCCAACATTTTCAGCAACCGTCATCCAGGGGTAGAGCGTGTAGCTCTGAAAGACCATGCCCCGATCTGGCCCTGGCCCCGCTACTGAAACACCGTCCACCCGAATTTCACCGGCAGTGGGTGTATCTAACCCGGCAATCAGACGCAGCAGCGTAGACTTTCCAGAACCAGAGGCACCAACGGCACAAACTAGTTCCCCTTCTGCGATGTGCAAATTGATATCTCTCAGGACTGCTAGAGGGTTAAGCCGAGTCTTGAATTGCTTGTAGAGTTGACGAACTTCTAACTGCATAAGAATTTACCGTGACCAACGACAGGCAAAGCGCAACAGTAAGCGGAACAATAAATCGATACCAACACCAATTAAGCCGATCACAATCAAACCGACGAACATCTCATCAGTCTTGAGAAACCTTTGAGCGACGCTAATTCGACGTCCTAGTCCTTCAGTCGCTGCGACCAATTCAGAAACAATCACCAGGTTCCAAGATGCCGCCATGTTTACCCGACAGGCATCAATGATGTTGGGCAAAATAAAAGGCAGAATCACCTGGAGTAAAACTTGGGAGCGACGACCACCCAAGGTATAGGAGGTTTCGATCATCTCCTTGGGTACAAACTTGACCGCATCCATAATCATCAGCGTGTTGAAAAACAAAGTGCCGATGAAAATGAGCAGAATTTTAGGGACTTCGCCCAGCCCAAAATACAGAATTAATAAGGGAATGAAGGCTGAGGCTGGCATGTAACGAATCAGGCCAATGAGCGGCTCAGTTAGGGCACGAATACTGGCAAACGTCCCCATCAACACACCCAATGGCACTGAGATCATTGCAGCTAAAAAGAAACCGCACAAAACGCGAAACAGACTAAAGCCCGCATCTTGCAGCAGGCTACCGTCACTGGCTAACTTTTGCAGAGCTGCCCAAACCTGAAGGGGGGTGGGCAGTAACAACGGAGGGACCACCCCCGAATTTGAAACCGCCCACCACAGACCAAAGGGAACACAGACTGACAGAGCCATCAAGAGCCAGGTCAAAGGCCGAGGAATGTCCTCACAGATTTGCCAGAAAACTGATGGTCCCAACATTCGCTGCGGACGCTGGAACGTGAGTGCGCTGGAATTCTGAATCGGTTTAGCCATACCTTGAGCCCTGATGGTATTAGGAGAAACTAAAGAAACAAGCTAGAGCCGTATCCCTTAGGTTTTGCCTGCCTTGGCAGCATAGGCTTTGACAAACTGATCGTCGAAGAGCTTGCTGATATCCGGCGCTTCTTTTGCTAGACCACTCTCAACTAAGAACTGATTAATTTGCTGAGCGGAATAGAACAAGGACGTCGGAGTCTGCCCAGGCGCAAAGGCTTTAAGATTCTCCTCGATAGTGAAGATTTTGGTACCCGAATCGTAATCTTTGTATTCGTCTACTGAAACATTGGCTCGCTTGGCTAAAGCTTCATAAGCCTTATCACGATTGCTGTTGATGAAATCGAGAGTAGCAAACCAGCTATTGACCAGCCCTTGAACATCCTGCGGCCGCTCATTGATCAACTGACGAGTGACGACGAGATGATCAGGAACAGCACCCGGAAAGTCTTTGGAACTAAAGAGTTCTTTGCTGCCAGGTCGCTTGAGGGCTTGAGTGGTGAAAGGGGCAAAAACGGCTACAGCATCCAGCTGGCCAGCGGCAAAAGCTGCTGCGGCTGCCCCTGTTTCTAGAGGTTGAAAGTCAATGTCAGCTTGAGTTAAACCTTCCTTCTTCATGCCCAGCAGCAACAGAAAGTGATCGACAGTTCCCTCCTCAGCGGCAACTCTCTTGCCCTTAAGGTCAGCGATTTGATTAATGCCCTCGCTCACAATGATCTTGTCGTTGCCGGTGGAGTTGTCATTGACCAACACAATCACCTGATCGGAACCAGCAGCCACCGAGCTAATGGTGTCATTGAGGGTTTGAGTGTTGGCATCCAATTGCCCAGCGGTCAGTGCCTTGATCGAATCTAAATAGCCATCAAACCACTTGAGATCCACCGTGACATTGTTAGCCTCAAACAGCTTTTCATCCTGAGCGATCTGCCAGGGAATCCAACCGGGCCAAGCGCTGAACCCCATCCGTACAGGCGCAGAAGCGGCTGCGGATGTGCCTGCATTTGAAGTAGTTGCCGATGGGGACGGTGTACAACTGACCGTTACAATTAAGCCGACCAAGGCCAGCGCGAAGAAAGAAACAAGCGTACGCACCCTCATGAGCTATCCTCTGAATCTATCCACTGAAAACTATCCGCTGAAAAGCGACTAAAAAAGTCAATGCGGTGAGGCAATCAGAGCGTCTGGTTTGGCTTCTAATGGCCTAGCTTCTAGACGCAAGGTTGTTTGACTTGCAACCTGTGACCGCACCCAGCTAAACCAGCAATCTAAACCTTCACCGGTTTTGGTTGAAACTGGAATCAGCGTGACATCTGGATTGATCTGTCGCACATTGGCTTCAATACGAGCCAGATCAATATCGAGATAGGGGGCCAGATCTAGTTTGGTGATTAGCAAGCAGTCTGCCTCCTGAAACATGATTGGGTACTTCAGGGGTTTATCTTCGCCTTCGGTCAAACTTAACAGGGCAACCTTGGCATGTTCGCCTACCTCAAATTCAGCAGGACAAACTAAATTGCCGACATTTTCGACCAAGACTAAATCAAACTCAGCAGGAACGTACTCCTGGGCCAGTTGATGGAGCCCACCCGCCACCATCTTGGCGTCCAAATGGCAGGCACGCCCGGTATTGATAGCCATTACAGGCACTCCATATTGACGCAACCGCTCAGCGTCTAGCTCCGTGGTCATATCGCCTTCGATTACGGCGATCTTGAGATCTTGACTTAAAGCAGCCAGGGTCTTTTCGAGCAGCGCTGTTTTACCTGCACCAGGGCTACTCATGAGATTGAAGCAAGTAATGCCCCACTGATCAAAATGGGCTCGATTGTGGTCAGCGCCCCGCTGATTAGCGTGCAGCAAGTTGATGCCCAGGGCTGCGTCAAATGTTTGGTGCATATGCTTGTGAGGGAGTCGAATCAGTACAGTATTCGAGGCGGTCAATCTTCAGTTCGCGGCCTGAACGAATGTCTTCCATCGGGCTTTGACATTGAGGACAGGCATAATGCAAACCGATTTCAGGTTCATAGGACTGTTGGCAAGGGTGACAGAAGGCAACGAGTGGTATCTCTTCAATGACCAGCTCGGTTTCAGCCAGAAAAGTTCCCTGTCTCTGTACCTCAAAGCTGAATTGCAAACTTACAGGCTCAACACAGGTAAACTTGCCAACCGTCAAGTGAATGCGTTCGATACGGGGAGGCTCAGTTTGAGCATCCCACCAGTCCTTGACCGTTAGAATCAAGGCCCTAGTCATGTCAGTTTCGTGCACAGCTTACCCCCAAGGACTATCGACTACTTGGGCTTCTGCATGGATATAGTCTGGCTTTTGGCGGCGCGGCAGTTGACCCGACAAAACCAGATTGGCCATGGCATCACAAATGACCCGGGTTGCCATCAGCGAAGTCAGATCACTGATGTCATAGGGCGGTGAAACTTCCACCACCTCAAGACCGCAAACCGGAGCCCGCCGGATAATCTTGCCCAACAGATAGAGTGCTTCACGGGGGAGCAACCCACCTGGCTCTGGCCAGCCCGTCCCTGGCACAAAACCAGCATCGATACAGTCGATATCGAAGCTGATATAGACACAATCCGTGCCATCTAAAGCACGCTCTAATGCGAAGTCTACGGCAGCATCCAGCCCGATTTCTGTAATGTCCGTAACCGTGAGAATATTCGTAGCCCGTTCGCGGCAAACTTTAACCCCTTGGCGCGGCACCTGCCAGCCACCAATGCCCAACTGCACCAAGTTTTTTGCAGGCGCATTTGCCATATTGGTGGCATGAAACCAGGGGCAGGTATGCATGCGTTCGTCCAAGTCTGTTTCCTGAGTATCCACATGGCGATCGAAGTGGATGATGCCAACTTTCTTGTCGCCTAGATGCCGACAAACACCACGAACTGTAGGGAAACCAATCGAGTGATCGCCGCCCAAAATAATTGGGAAGGCTCCGGAGCTGAAGATGTGGGAAATCCCTTTGGAAATCTGGTCAAAGGACTTCTCGTTGTTGGCAGGAATCGTAAAGATATCGCCAACATCACAGAGGGTGATTTGTTCGCGCAAATCAATGCCTAGCTCGAAGTTATAGGGCGTGTAAAGGGCTGAAATGCGACGAATTCCCTGAGGTCCAAAGCGCGTTCCAGGTCGATAGGTTGTACCGGAATCGTGAGGCACGCCGACAACAGCAACATCGTATTCCCCAACCTTGCGCACATCTTCTAAATATGGTGCTTTGAGAAAAGTGTTAATGCCTGCAAAGTGAGGGAGTTCGCCTCGGGAAAATGTTGGGATGGAGCGGTCACGAATGCTTTCGGCGGCTTCTAAACCGAACTCTAAGCCTCGGCTCACCTCTTGCTGCCAGCCCGTCATTGGCAGATGGGTTTCTCGTTCTAGTGCACGACGACCCTCAGTGCCAGGTGCATCGGAATTGGGCTGTTGAAAAAGGGGCTGTTCGGTCATGTTGATTGATCCTTTGTAGATGCTGAACCGGTGATCCGTTGAAAATGGCAAAAGCCCAGAAGTCGCCAACAGTCCTTTGCTGCTGTATGGCTCTCCCGGGCTTTTCTCCCGCCGTGTGACCCTCTTCCGCAATCTTTGGGTTTCTCATTGCCAAGATTGTCGAAAGTTGGTTGCTTCTCTCGGACCAGACATCTGAACTGCATACGGTCAGATCGGAACCCTAGAAGCTAATCACTTGTATAGCGTGGTGCTAAAGCAGTTGCTCAGACCTCCCAATCTTGTTAAGCCTGACGTAGTCTTAACAAGAGCGTTGAGCGGAAAGTGTATCAAAGCCTACAAAGGCTCGTTATCACTATTTTTTTGCATCTAACGAAAACGCGGGCTTGTGATTAGACCAGCCTTGTTGCTTAGACTTGCCTAGTGGAATAGGCTCCTGTAGACAAGAAGGTTGCTCTAAAACTTGCTTGATCGGTTGCGGCGTTCAGCTTGCCGGAATTTGCTAGCAGACCGTTTTTTGCTGGGGCCGCGTAGCTTCTTAAGACCAGAACCAATCCAGTCACTCAGGCTATGGCTCATGGCTCCCAGTTCCAAGCCCACTAAAATAGCCAGCCACTGCAAGGGAAAGGTGGTGAACAGGGCTAGTCCAGCCTTGGCAATGGGTCGCCACTGCCACAGCCAACCCTGTGTTTGGTACCAGCCCCACAGGATCAGCAGAACCACAGGCAGTACCCAGCAGGCTAGGTAGGCGAGACGGAGGACCGTCCCCACTACAGGGCCGTGGGACAGAAAGGAGCGATGGCGCATGCTCTTGCGATAGGGTAGCCAGAGCCAACGCAGGATGCCCCACCGTTTGTACTGCTGCGAATGGATATCCAGATCGCCCCCGAACATCAAACCTGCGAATAGGTAACTGCCACTGAGCAGCAGGGAGAGTTCGCCACTTCGGGTGCCCCAGTAGCTCGCCCCGGAAATCAGGGGCAAAGTCCACAGTGTGATTTGATCGTGGGTTCGACCGAGTGGCATGGCAAAAGTTTGATATACTCAGATTCTACCGGGCGGTTAGCTCAGTGGTAGAGCGCCTGCCTTACAAGCAGGATGCCACTGGTTCAAATCCAGTACTGCCCATCTTCTTCAGTGCTCAAATCCTTTACTAGTAGGGGTTTGAGCACTCGTCGATTAGCACGCTATTTGTCGTCGTTAGTAGATTCATGTCGTTGCGACAACAACCATATGCTTGTCAGTCTCCCCCATTGAGAGCGACGTAGCAGGTTGAGGGAGACCTAACCCCCCGGCCCCCTCCCCTGCGAGGGAAGGGGGAGGCAAGGGACAGGTGTTTGCAGAGGGTGAGGAAATCTTGGGTAGGGGCTTGGTTGCCAAGCCCTCAATGGCCATTCTGCACGGCTCGTAGCAGGTTGGGGGAGAGGCTGTAGAGGGCCTGGTAGGGCCGCCGCCTTTGGGGTGGACGGTGACTTTGCGGACTAAGTCGCGGGCTTCGAGACCTAGGAGCAGGGGCTGGAGGCCTTGGGGTTCGAGGTTGATGTCGCGGCTGAGTAGGGCGAGGGTGACGCGGGAGTGGGCGCTGTTAGGTTCGAGGTAGTTGGCAATGGTCAGCAGGATTGAATAAGCGCTGAAACCACGTTCAGCCTAATGTTACTCAACTGAATCTCTTCCTACTAACTCAATTGGGAAAACGGCAGCTATGCTAGATGGACATCTCACCCCGCTTTGAACAATCGCCCCAATCATTTCATTCCTTTAATTTTGTCAGTCCAGCAAGACATAGGACGGGTTACGAGATTGCGAAGCCTTTACCTGCTACTTTGGTTGATTTCGGTGCAGCCGAGGTGAATTTGATGTCCTTCATGTTTGGTCTGGGGCGGTGCTGTTTCTTAGCCTCATACCGTTCGTTGATTTCAACTTGCCTGTGACAAAATTCATATTCATCCTGAAAATGTTGATAAACATCTTTGTAGGACAAATGAACGCCAAAATCTAATTCTTCAATGTCTAGTAAATTTAACGTTTCCTTGAGAATAATCGTCTTGGCTTGGACGTGATTGAGCTTATAACCTTCGTATGGCTTCAATAAGTCAAGGTGGGCCTCGATCGGTACGTACTTCTTTATATCAATTGCATAGTCTTTGGTGCCATTACTCCTTGTATAGCTGACAACTTTCCCAAGAGCTGCGTATCTGCCAAACCGTTCACATCTGGGTGGTTCATAGATGTCTTTATTCATATAAAGCCAAATATGATCCAGTGTTCTAAGTTGATCCTGACGACCTTTGTAAGGAATGGCCTTGATGTTTTGCAGTAGAAAAGAACTATCTCCAGTTTTGTCCGCCGTTCCCCAGTAATTTAAATATCCCTCAAAGCGAACGTTTTGCCCCAGCCAATCCGCCAGTGGTCTACAAGCAGTCGGTGACTTTTTCATCTTGATCCTCCCAGAAGTTCCTTTATCTTGTGGAATGCCAGGATCAACCAATCCCCATGTGGCTGAGATTCAACGCAATTGGGCATGACGAACGGATACCCTGACTCTAAAAAATCAAGATAAACAATCAGGACTAACATTGGCTCCAGTGTTATCAAGGAAATGTGAAGCGATGGAATATAACTGGACAGCATATTTACCGAGTGGTTCGCAGACGCAAGGCAAAATAGCAGCCTTCCTTATAGTTGGTTGTTGCTCTGGCTAACTAATGGTTGTTGCATGAGGGTTTGAGCACTTGTCGTGTCGATTAACGCGCTATTTGTCGTCGTTAACAGGTTGGGGGAGACCTAACCCCCCGGCCCCCTTCCCTCGCAGGGAAGGGGGGCAAGGGACGGGGTTCTGCGGGTGGCGAGGAAATCCTGGGTAGGGGCTTGGTTGCCAAGCCCTCAATGGCCATTCTGCACAGTTCGCAGCAGATTGGGGGAGAGGCTGTAGAGGGCGATGGTGGGGCCGCCGCCTTCGGGGTGGACGGTGACTTTGCGGACCAGGTCGCGGGCTTCGAGGCCCAGGAGCAGGGGTTGGAGGTCTTGGGGTTCGAGGTTGCTGTCGCGGCTGAGTAGGGCGAGGGTGACGCGGGAGTGAGCGCTGTTGGGTTCGAGGTAGTTGGCGATGGTCAGCAGGATCAGTTTGAGCTGAGCGGAGAGGTTGAGGCGGCGGGTGATGTGGTCCCAGAGGGCGAGGCGAAGGTTGAGGCTCATGGTTGGGGGATTGGGGGCAAAAGTGTCATTGCTGCGGCTTGACAGGCAGGGGTACTTGTGGCGAAGCCCGTCAAGGGATAGCGGACACAGGGCTGCTTGAGTTGCGCAGTTGGGTGTGTCGCTGTCGCCACAGTTGCCGCCAATAGCTCAGCACGTCTTCGGGGTAGGAGTAGCGCTGAATTTCGGTTTTGATCACTTCGCCAATCCAGTCGAGCAGGTGCAGGTCGTTGCAGGCTTGGATGGTGAGAGCACAGGCGGCAAGCCACTGATTGAATTTGCGATAGCTGAGGAACTGTCCGCCTCGGTCGGCGCGATGGACGAACAGCACATGCAGCCAGTGTTCGATGCGGCAAATGAGCGATTCGGGAATGCCTAAGAAGCGGGCGACTTGAGACAAAGGAATGCAAAGCTGCGGCTGCAACACCTGAGTAAGGTGCATGACAAGAACTCCAAAAATTTGAGGGCAATAGAGCCTTTGACCCCTATTCAGGGCCGAGAAAGGTAGGTGATAAACTGCCCCCTAGCCGCCAGGCTGGTGTTAACAACCTGGCGGTTAGTTCCCCAGAGTTTGGTTAAGACCCTGGGGGACGCCTAGGGGTCCAGTTGCCTGCGTTGAAAGGTAGCAGGGACTTACCGCTGGAGTCAAGTAGGCAGCGCAAAAAAGATCTGTGTGTTGCAGCTGACCAAGCGAAGTAGCACTGAAACTTAGTTTCAGTCCCGTTTCACTCCACTAATTTTTTCTGCCCAATCAGAAAGAGGTAGGATCTAAGAGGATAAATTTCATTCTGCATATAGCCAAATAGCTCTTTTGGTCGTAGCACATCTTCAAGAAACATCAAGTTGTCTATCTACCTCAGATTTAGAGATACTAGTCCGCGAAGAGAGGTAATATTCCCGGAAAAAATGCTGAACTTTCTAGTCAATTCCTTAGGCAAAGGTTAATATTCGAATAATCTAGCAGCCTAATTGCTGAACTCAGAAATTGACTTAAAAACTGCACCGGAACGAAGTTTATCTATGGGCGAGTACAGAGGTTATTTTCATCTAGTGTATGGAATCGTTCGGTGTGCATCCCGTCTCCTAGGCTCTTTTCTACAGTAGAAGTGTATAAGATAATCTGGCATGAAAAAGACGAAGAAACAACATTATGTTCCCCAATTCTACTTAAGACGTTTTACCGTTGATGGAAAACGGTTATACATATTCGACAAGTTGAAAGGCGAGGTTCGTGGACCAGAAAACATAGAAAATGTTGCCCAAGAGCGGTTTTTTTTACGACTTGCCATTATGCGATATCCCTAGTGAAGCTGGTGTTGACCAAAACTCCCAGTTTATAGAAAAAGCGCTTAGCGTCATGGAAGCAGAATTTGATGCCGCAATTGAGGCTGCACTTCGAGTCGCGCAAGGTAAAGGAGCTAGTTTAGAGGAGCGTGTACTCATGGCACGCTTCATAACTGTACAATTTGTACGGACAAGATCATTCCGTAATCGGCTCATTGAGGCGAGGACGAAGACTCAGGAAGCAGTTTTCAATACTGTATTGCAATTACTGGCTCCTGATCTTGCAGAAAAGCTTAGTGTAGGAGTCGATTACGATAAAGATACTGCTTCGGTACTTCATGCCCAACAAATGTGGGACACAAGCTTTTTAATTAAAGTTGCAACAGGTTTGTGCTATCATCTGTGGTTTGTTGGTATCAACAATACAGACATACCCCTGTACACTTCCGATAGCCCTGTAGTGCTGCAATCTCACAAAGCAGGGAAGAAACCATCGATTGATCCGCTTGCTGGTCCGGGCCTCACTTTAGCCACAATCCAACTAACATCGAAGCTGCCAAGCCCACTATCAGAGGGCGTAGAGATAATTTTCCCTCTTACTCCGACCTACGCTCTTTTTATGCTAGAGCACAAGCACTTTCAACACCTAGAAGAAAAGCAAGGCAGGGCATTCAGGATGAGCCCAGACGATGTACAAGGCGCTAATGCCTTGCAGGTTTTACAAAGTAATCGACAAATATATAGCGTATCGAATGATTTCGGCTTGGCGCAAACAATTTGTGCTACGAAGCCGGAGATTTGCAATCCACAAAAGGATACTGTTGGAGTTACAGCAACAATACACAATACTCTTAACTCAAACTAATTCCCCCTCTGTCGTAGGCTTACTGTTTTTCATTTTTATATTCGTCCGTTACTTGTTCCGTCTGGAATTGGCGGCAGGGGATCTTGAACGCTAGGCTGCTCAAGCTATAGGTGAGAACATAATCTAGAGCTTGTCTGATGGGATTTGACAAGGTATTGAAGGTTAAACTGGATGGGTTTCGTAGGCACTTTGAGTAGTTGTCAGCAGTTGAACACTTCAGTGCAGCGGATTGGCAAGCAATCATAGTACTGTATTCAAATTGGTCTGTAACCGCTGACTTTTGCCGTTCGGCTGCTTACACAGTGTAACAACTGAAAGAAATCTCGCTTTGCCATAATTGTGGGTGTAGGAAGATATGCGAATGGTAGGCAAGCGAGGAGTGCGATCTACAATGCAATCAATGTCGCAAATCGAAGCTGTCAAAACGATGGAGCGTCTTGTAGGGTCGCAGGATTGGCAAGCGGCAACCGCATACTTTACCTCTGACGTTATGTACAAGGTCGGCTCACGGGAGCCGGTTTACGGTGTAGCAGGCATCCGGGATTACATGGAATGGCAAAACCAATATGCTCTGTGGCAGGGGCACACGCTGCGACTCCAATGGAACTACGACGACATTGTGGTGATTGAAGTTGACTCACATTTCATGCGATTGCGTGACCAACGCCCAATTACGATATCATGCACTGACATTTACCGTATGAGCGGGTTGCAAATCCGCGAATGGCGTGTCTATGCAGATATGTCCCTGTTTTTTGGGGACTAGTAGGCAATTAAGAACGAGATAATTTCTTAAGGTTGAAGTAGCGAACGGCGTTGACTACGATGAGACGCAACCGAACAACTTTTGCATAAACCTTACTTGATCCCGTGAAATGACCTGTAATCCTTGACTAATTCTAGACGCAAAGAGGTTTCCTCATGTCTGAGATCGAACTTTATAGCGCGGTTCTTTGTCCCTTCGCCTATCGAGCACGCTTAACTCTAGCCGAGAAACAAGTGCCATTTAAGCTAATCGAAATTGACTTACAAAACAAGCCTACCAACTTTGAGGAAATTTCTCCCTATGGTCTAGTACCCTTACTCAAGCATGGCAAGTTCCGCATATGGGAGTCTGCGATTATTAATGAATATCTGGAGGAATCGTTTCCAACCCCTCCGCTATTACCCAAAGACCTGGTGCAACGTGCCCAAGCGCGAATCTGGATTAATTTTGCCGATGTTCGGTTGTTTGCAGCCACTCATAAATTGTTGCTCACCCTAGAACCACTACAGCAAGCAGAGGGCGTAGAAGAACTAAGCAAGTACTTACAATTTGTTGAGCAAGAGGGATTGCAAAAGTTATCGGCAGAGGAACCTTACTGGTTGGGCGCAGAAATCAGCCTTGTCGATCTGACCTATTACCCTTGGTTTGAACAAGTCGCAGTATTGGAGCATTTTCGTGGATTTCAATTCCCAAGCGGACTTAATCGCCTAAAAAAATGGTACGAAACCGTCGCCAACCGAGAATCAGTTCGGGCAATTGCCAAGCCTAAAGAATTTTATCTCAAACACTATGCGCGGTTACAAAGCTCGGCATCGGTGATTTCTTAGCATCGTTAGGCAGAGACGTTAAAAAGTTGGAAGAAATCACCGCATAACAAAGTCGATAAAGCAGACTGCGAGAGCCACTAGTGGAGTTGCAGAGAAAACTTGCAGCCGCTTATCTTGGTCGTTATGCCTGCAAGTTCTCGGTGGGGACGTGACCGAAAGTTTATCTGTTGGAGGTCAGGAATTAAGCTATCGTGAGATTGTTGGTGAGGCAGTGCTTTAGGGTTAGTAGTTAGGCAACTAAAACTTGAAATGTCTACTCTGATTCATCGTCGGGTTGAGGAAGCACGTCAAGGCATTAATCCAGCAGTGATTTGTCGGGTTCCATCAGGCTGGGTAGTGCTTGGCGATGTGCAGTTCTTGCAGGGTTACTCTCTTCTACTACCTGATCCAGTCGTGCCAAGTCTGAATTCTTTAGCAATGGAGCAACGCACAAGCTTCTTGCAAGACATGACAGTTTTGGGTGATGCTTTGCTTGAGGTTACTGGCGCAGTTCGTATCAACTATGAAATCTTGGGTAATAGTGAAGCGGCGCTACACGCCCATGTGTTTCCGAGGTTTACAACCGAGCCAGAAGAGAAGCGGCGGAAGCCCGTATGGTTTTACGATTGGGCAAGTGCGCCTCCACTTGATTTGAAGCGGGATCAGCAATTGATGCGTAAAATTGCGGCATCGATTCAGCAGCGTCAGGAAATTGTGGAGAGTTAATAGCACTGTGGAGCGTCGCGGCGGCATAACAACCCGGCTGAAGCAGACTGTTGGGAGCTTTGGTGGGAATATAAAAGTTACTTGCAGCCGCTCAGCTGGAACATTAGGCAGCTTCAATTGTCGGTATGGTCGGTAGTTTGAATATCTGTAGCAATGGTTTTAAGTTACTCGCTCTGCCCTTAGGTTAAAGTCGGTAGACTTCGTACGCGAGGGACAACAAAGTTTGTGCCTACCGAGAATATTAGGAAACTGTTTTCCAACTGGAATAGTAGTTCAGTACTTCAAGCTAGCTGCGCCGCCGATCGATTGTCTGCCATAGAGGATAGCTCCAAAACCAGTAACATACATCAACAAGCTATAAACGGCAGCGGGCACAGCCATGTCGGGATTGTTGAGTAGACCAGCAGTGATGGCGAGCGCCAACGTTCCATTTTGAATGCCCACTTCAATGGCGATACAGATCTGTTGAGCCAGCGGCAGCCGAAACAACTTTCCAGCAAGAAATCCTGCTAGCGTTGCCAGTAGGTTGAGCAGCAATGCGCCGACTCCCACCTGCACCAGGAATCCTGGGAGCTTACTGCCTTCTCTTACCAGCAACAGCACAATAATCAGCGCTAATAGTCCTACGGCAAGGCGGCTCATTTGCTTTTCTAGGCGACGTGCTGTGTCAGGAAACTGGTGACGAATTGCCATCCCGATCGCTGTAGGCAACAGCGTGATCAGGAAGATTTGCAGGATGGTAGTGCCAATCGGCAAAGCGAGCGCAGCACTTTTCCCTAGGAAATACTGGAGCGCCAGATTTGTAAAAAGGGGAATCGTAAACACGGTGATAATGCTGCTGACTGCCGTGAGCGTCACCGATAGAGCAACATCGCCCTTTGCCAGATAGGTAATAAGATTAGAGGAAGGACCGCCGGGACAGACTGCCAAAACAAGCAGACCCACAGCGATTTCCGGTTGCATGGGAACTACCAGTGTGATCAGGCTCCCAATCAGCGGCAGCAGCAATACCTGGCAGACCGTGCCCACTGCAACTGCCTTGGGGTAGCGAGTGATTCGCTTAAAATCTTCTGGAACCAAACTTAGTCCCATACCTAGCATGACAATTGCTAGAGCCAGGGGCAGTAAAACAGAGGTGAATAAGTTGCTCTGCATAAGTGCTAGAAATTGACAACAGGAGAGAATTTGATCTGTTCAGACCAGAAACAAAATAGCACCCATTGCACCTTAATCTTTACAAATATCATCAGTGAGTATTAATTTCACAAAAGCACTGCCTAACAACGCCCATGTACGCCGACCGCCGAGAGTTAGTTGGCTATGATGCAAAGGTTATCTGCAGCAGGTGATGGGCAGCGTTGGGCTACTCAGGCTATGGGTGGGAACATAATCTAGAGCTTGTCCGCTGTAATTTGAGAAGGTATTGCTGGTTAACCGTGTAGGCTTCGTTGAGCTGCTCGTTCACGCCCAAGCATCGCCGTAGGTATTTATTACTTTGGAGTACTCAAAAGCTATTTCCGCGACCGCCGATGTTATTTCCGCTGCCGCGGATGTTATTTCCGAGTACTCAAAAGCTGTTTCGGCGCTCGCCGATGTTATTTCCGTTGTCGCGGATGTTATTTCGGCGACCGCCAATGTTATTTCGGAGTACTCAAAAGCTATTTCCGAAGTCGCGGATGTTATTTCGGAGTACTCAAAAGCTATTTCCGCGACCGCCGATGTTATTTCCGAGTACTCCAATGTTATTTCGGCGGTCGCCATTGTTGATTCCAGTCCCGCCTAAGCAATAAATCGCAACAAACTCATAGGTAGAACCACAGACGAATTCCCAATTGATCAGTTCAACCGTCGATTCAATCCACAAAACTACTTAACCGAGGAAAAAGAGCACTCCGCCATCCTGAGAACAAATCAGTCAAGGAGCATCTATACGCCTCCTAAGCTCTTGCCGACCAATGCTTCAAGAAGCTAGGTCGAAACCGTGTAACGCCCACTTGCTGAGCAAAGCTTGCCAAGCCTATTCAGAAAGAACATGGAGGCTTACTCCATTCAGATACTGATGTTGCAGCAGCCCGACACTTCACGGTAGCGGACGAACGCGAGCCGCTGGTGCTGAGTTCAAGGCTCTCTGCCGCCGCTGCGTTTTGCCGTTAGACTGCTCAAAAAAGCTGCATAAGCGCTTAGAGACAACCATCATCTATAAGTAAAGCGAGAGATAGACTGCGATGGTTGATGTTGGACTAACTCACATAGCGCTCCCCGTTACAGATATAGAGCAAAGTATTAAATTTTACTCTGTCTACGCTCAAATGCAGGTTGTTCATCGTCGCATTGACGCAGAAACAGGGATTGCGGTTGTATGGCTTTCTGATCGCACTCGCCCTTTCGTCATTGTTCTCATTCAAACAAGCTCAGTGCATCCCGTTCTATCTCCCCTTGCACACCTTGGAGTTGGGTGTCAAAGCCGAGAATTTATGGATGCTCTTTGTGAGAAAGCAAAAAAAGAAGGTGTTCTGCTTCAGGAACCAAAAGATTCTGGATATCCGGTTGGATACTGGGCTTTTTTACGAGATCCAGACGGTCACACACTTGAACTATCTTATGGACAAGAAATAGGATTAACTGTAAACCAGTCACCATGAAAATACGCTACATCGGAACACCTCAGTCTAGTCAGTTAGTTGCAAAGGTTGTCTGCCTCCGGTGAGCTTGGTCGTTCGACTGTTCGTTCTGGGTTGAGACAGTGCTTCAAAGTTAACGACCAGTCACACAGTGCTAAGTTGGATTTCTTCAAAGCAAGTATAAAGTAAAGTGTTGGAATAATGTCGCATTTGCTTCACACTGAACGTTTAAGTTTGCGCTCCTGTCAGATGAGCGATCTAGATGCTGTACACCAGTTATGGAACGAGGCTGATGTCCGACGATTTCTCTTCGATAATCGACAAATCTCTGTCGAGGAAGCAAAATCGTTTATTGAAACAAGTGTGGTGAGCTTTGCTAGTCATGGCTATGGAATTTGGCTCTTTTTTGAGCATCAAAGCGCTCAGGTAGCAGGGTTTTCAGGTCTGCTGCATTCACTACAAGGTTCACCGAGTCTAATTTTTGGCACACGGCCTCAACTCTGGGGAAGGGGATATGCCAAGGAAGCTACACTTTCTATACTTCGCTACGCATTTGATGCGCTTGGATTGGAGAGAGTAGAGGCAGACGTTGATGAGCCTAACAAAGCGTCGATTCGAGTGCTTGAGGCATTGGGAATGTCTCGAACTCGTAGAGCGATCGTCAATGAGCGTCCATTGCTTTACTACGAAATTCAAACTTGGGGAAAAGCAGAAAGTACGAAGCTACCAGCAACCTAACAATTAAGCTGCACTAGAACGTACCCATCGGATCAGTCGGGTTGCAAAGTTTATCTGCGTCCGGTGAGCGCAGCCGTTAGGCATCACAACCCAGCTGGAATGCAGTTTAGGCAAAGTAGGGCGAAGCCTTTCGCCCATATAACGGAGGTAATAGATGTCCCAAACTGAACGAAGGCTGCAAGACCTTGGAATCGTTCTCCCGCAGCCACTCCAACTGCCACCCGGAGTTGTCTTTCCCTTCTCTTGGGTTCGGATCGTTGGCACGAGGGCACTGATCTCTGGGCGTGGACCTGTCAACCTAGATGGAACAATCGCCCAACCTCTGTTGAACTTCATCCGAATGACACCTAACAAACACATGCAGCGGAGCCCGCAAAGTGAATTCCGTATACTTCACACCAGTGCCGTTCGTGCGCCCGGTGATGCCTACCGTTATGCAGAAGAAGCTTGCAGGTCACTATGGAAGCCGATGTCACGTTAACTCCGTTCTCCAGCACCGAGGTCACGTTACTAAGACGTTGGCTAGTGGCTCCCCATGTCGCTGCTTGGTATCCTGACCCTGAAGACCATGTTGAGTGGGCAGCCAATCCACCAGCCGGTGGTGATCGAGCGCTGATCGCAGTCGGAGGTCAGACAGTTGGCTACGTTCGATGGCAGGCTGTGTCGCGTGAAATTTTGGATTCAGTTGGTCTTCACGAAATCCCCGCAGGATCGGTTGACGTAGACATTCTCATTGGTGAGCCGGAGTTTGTTGGTCGTGGGATCGGACCGAAAGCACTCCTGGTATTGTTGTCACAGCTTCGCCAGAGGCGAGATGTCCCGTTGGTTGGTCTGACTACAAGTGTGCAGAATCTGTTCGCACAGCGCGCCTATACCAAAGTTGGCTTTCGCATTCTGCGAGAATACAGCCCTCCTGGATATGGTCGTTGTTATCTTATGGTCTACAGTTTCAACGAAGATGCCTAACACTGCGTTAGTGCGGACGAAACAGTAATTATTGGTGGGCATCCGAGGTGATCTGACGCCGCACAACTTCACCGTCCGCCTGCTTGTTCACTTCCGTACCCAATTGTATTCGAGTGTCCTGATCGATCGCTCAACCTGTTTTTTAATCCCTGTAAATACCTTCTTCGTGCACATGCACCACATCCCTGCAACTTTTTGCCAATGTTTCCGTCTTTTCAGCAGAGCAAACGAAGTAGATAGTTACAATGCGTTGGTTCAGTGGGGTTGAAAACTAACAACTGGTTCGCCACCTACTTATTAGTCATTACTCTTAGTATCTTTGTCCTCACCATCCTGTGCGTTGCACCCTCTAACAAGAAGTTCATCCCATGACCAGCATGTTCTCAATTCAGTCTGCTCCCATACTTCTGTTCCTCTTTGTGGCGTATCTGGCTACCCTGGTGTACCTTGCTGTCTATCAAGGCAGAAGGTTGAGCCCTCTCCGGTTTGCAATTCTCACCGCATTCGTGCTCTACCTCCTTGCTGTTCTGCATCTTGTGTTGTTCCCCATGCAGATTCGTATTGGCAACCCTTATTCAGAAAATCTTTGGTACATTAACGCGATACCAATCCTCACTGCTGATCTTCACAGCTTCTTGTCAAGTATGCTGCTGATGGTTCCGCTTGGCGTGTTTCTCCCCTTGATCTTCCCTTCATCCTCGTCTATCAAAACCATTGCACGGCGAACGTTCAAACTCTCCCTAGCCATCGAACTCACGCAGTTTCTTACCAACATGATCTTGGGGAGTGCTCGCCTTCCCGATGTGAATGATGTGATTGCAAATACGCTGGGCGGGGTACTGGGATATCTGCTGTTCAAACAGATGTCACGTATTGCAGCCATTGACGAATTCTTCGATCGGGACGCACGTCCAACACGCTGAACGAACGGTCAAAGCACATCCGCAGCGCATACGATGAGTACAAGCCTCTTCAGCAACTGCGGATGGTAGTCGAACAACCGTGGTGCAGCGCGCTTGTGGTGTCGCCAGGGTTATTAGCAGCCGCTGACCAAGATCGTTATGCGGCTCGACTAGTCGGTGAGGACGCAACCGCAAGCTTACCCATTAGTGCTCAGCAATGATGTGAGCCATCTTATAAACTAGAGCTAATCCATAGTCGTGTTTATCTCGGTTAACCAGTGCTGTGATTGTTGTGCTAAAACCTGCCAACCTTGAAAAATGAAATGCGGCGGCTGAATATCCTGGTCCTTCACCTGTGTGCCCCGTGACCTTCCCATAAGGTGATTCTGTATCTATAAATAGTCCTAACCCATATCCTAAATTCCCAAATAACGGGAATTTTCCTAGGCTGTAATTAGGGTGGGACATTTGTTCAACAAGTGGCGGGTCGAGAATCTGCCCCCTAAATATTGCATCTATGATCATTGCAAGTTCTGGCGCAGTAGAAATGAAAACACTGTGAGCAACCCAGGCTGGATGATAGATGCGAGTTATATCTTGTAATTCATCTCCATTGAAAAAAGCGGAATAGCCTGAAGTCAGATGAAAACTATTATCTAAAGTTATTGGGACAAAAGATTTTTTCAAAGACAGAGGGCTGAAAATCACTTGATCTAAGAGCATCTGTATTGATAAACCTGTTGTTCTCTCAAGAATGCGTTTGAGTAACAGATAGCCAATATTGAAATATCCCCATCCTTTGCCTGGTGCGAATTGTAGTCCTTGGGTCTGGGCAAGATCTAGAAACGTTTCTGTCGACCAAGGAGAGCTAGGATTGGCTTTGACAGCCTCAGAATAGGCAGGCACTCCGCTGTAATCTGACAGCCCACTGGTATGGCTAAGCAGTTGACGAAGTGTGATGGAGGTATCTAGAGAAAGATCAGTTAGGTAGGCATGTACAGGTGCGTCTAGTTCAAGCAATCTTTTTCCAACCAGGTATAGTGATGCCGTTGCTATCAGGCTTTTAGTGATGCTGTAGATATAAAAACTGGCATCTGTAGACAGCAACCCTTCATGATCTTTGTTTTCACAGCCAATTCCTGTTTCGAGAAAAGCCTGGCCATTGATATGTACAGCGATCGCAGCACCAGGAGTCTGAGATTTAATAAGGGATTGTTGGACAACTAATTTGAGTTGCTCCCGAAGGTCTTGATCCACAGTAAAGTACTTGAATACACAGTAGTTCAGTTTGTATGGTAGGGGTTGTGTTGTGATCGCCGCGTAACAACGCGCTGAACCGGAGCGGGATATAGGTCGTCTGCTAAGTTGCAAATATTGTCGCCATCCGGTTGCTTCGATGTTAGCCTACTCAGGTTGTGGGTGAGAACATAATCTAGAGCTTGTCTGCTGAATTTGAGAAGGTGTTGCAGGGTCAACCGTGTAAATCTCGTTGAGCTACTCGTTCACACCACCAGCATCGTCTTAGGTATTTATTACTTTGGCGACCTCCGATGTATTTCCGCAGTCGCGGATGTTATTTCTGAGTACTCCGATGTTATTTCGGCGGTCGCCGTTGTTGATTCCAGTTCTGTCAAAGCAACAAACCCCAACAAACTCACCAGTGGAAACACAGCGGAAAGTTTCAGTCCAGGAATAGTTATGCCGCTGAATTTCGGCGGAGGCGTGATCGCAAGCTGATCTGTTAGTGACTATGTTTTCGAGGAACTAGCTTTCCTGAAATACGTCTTAAGAAGGCGAATGCTTTCATTAGTAAAACATTGCTAAGGTGCTCACAATGAATTCAAAGCAATTAGTGGTCTTAACGGGCAGTGTTGCTCTGGTATCAGCGGGTGCGATCACTGGTGTCCAATCTTTCAAAAACGAAGCTCCTGTTACTGAAATCAATGCTAATTATGAAGAACGCGTACGACAAGCCACTGCCACTGCCTTAACTCAACGAATCGCCCAAGTGGAAGTTGAAAAAGTTCTTCAGGGCGAAATATTTATGGAAGACGCACCTGTGATCACTCAGTTGAAAGAACAGCAATCCAGTCTTGAAAAACGCCTTACCCAGTTACAACCAGATAGCAGCCAAAGTGCAATTGTCGTCGTTACCGCTAGTGCTATCGAGTCTAAAATTGCTGATTTAGAAGTGCTCTACGCGCAAGACCAAGCGAAGTTTTCTGATTCTCACCCAGCGTTGCAGGTGCGTAAAGCTCAAATCGAAGCCCTGCGCCAACGCCTGACCACGCTACAGTAGCAAGGATACTGATTTGACAAAAGTTGTGCGGCGGCATAGCAATTCGCTTGGAGCAGATTGCCGAAAGCTGCTGGTATTGAGTTCAAGTCTTCTTGCAGCCGCTTAAGCGAACCGTTGTGCTGCTATCCTTGCTAGCTCCATGTCAATTATGAGATAAGTCTTTCTTAGTTGAACTGTCACGTCTCTCGGTAAATGGCAGGAATTTCGGCTCTTGCGCTCTTTTGGTGAAAATGGACTCGACCTCTCGTTCTTTTCGTGTGGAATCTGGATTTCAAGCTGCTCAAAAACCTAAATCACCTAAAGTGCGTAAGAGCCAAAATGGTTTGAAACTCGACAAATGTCACTCTGAGTTCTTTGAGGATGAAAAAAAGCTACTTTGGTTGATACTGCAAAATCCACACACCCTGATTCTTATGAGAGATGTAAATGTAGCCTCGGCGATCGACCAACACATCTTCGGTTTGCACAACTAGCCGATCTTCTGGAATCGGACCATATCGTTTTTCGGGATCAGGCGGAATAAAAAAGCCGATTTCTCGTGGTAGACGTGGTTTAGAAACATCAAAGATTCGCAAACCCGCATTGAAGTAAGTCAGGTACAACAGATCACCTTGCTGCTGCACATCTGGATTGTGGAGTAGATGATTGATGTTGTGCGGTCCCTGCCAACCTCCCTTCTCGGAAAAGTCACTGTAGCCGTAACCATCCGGTGGCATAGGACGCGGTAGAACTGACAGTAGGAAAGGATTTGCCGGATCACGAATGTCCACGATCGAGGCATGGGCAGCCGCTCCGCCACCGTAGGAAACATCTTCAGAGTTGACGTAAGCAATGCCTTTTTCTGGCAGCGGCAATACGCTGTGCACCCCAAAGCGGGCATGGAATGGTGGACTGAAGGGCAACCGTCCAACTTGACGCGGTTTTGAGACATCGCTGATGTCTAGTACAACCATTCCCGCTGCCCCGTAGGAGAGGTAGGCTAAGTTCCCGACAACATAGGGTGGTCCATGATGAGAAACATGCATTGCACCAGGCTTTTCACCCCCTGCGGTATGTTGTCCTGGAACCCACCACCGTCCCGTCTCACGCGGTTTCTCAGGATTACTAATATCCACAATTACGTAGATATTGCCATCATATCCTGGCATTCCGGCTGCCAGATGAATGTAACGTCCACCCGCGTAGAAGTTGCGATGGGTACCTGTGCCGCCTGTGCGAAATTGTCCCAACCGCTTTGGATTCACCGGGTCTTGAATATCCCAAATCAGAACGCCCTCATCAAACGCTTGTTGGTTCCCGCCAAAATTAGGAAAGATTTTCTCCAAAGCCGTGATCATGGTGTTCCCAGACACTTCCATTTGCAGTGTCCAGGTATTCCTGGGCCCCTCTAGGAATTTGGCAACTCTAGGTTGGGTTGGATCGGTCACATCCACAATCGACCAGCCAGAGTGCCAGGAGGGTCCGGTATAGAGATACCAACGTCCTTGACGCTCTCGAATCGACAGCTTGAATGCGGGTCTATCTGCCATGTCACAGTAGCCAACGACACGCACATTGTGAGCAATGGGTTCAGCCTGCCGTTTGAAGGACTGGCTGAAATGACCGCGTTGTGGTGTTTCTTGTAGGTAGGAACGGTTGAGAATTGTGGGCTGATCAACCATTTGAGCGGGTTGTTGAGCCGCTGCTTTTTTGCCCAGCACCGCACTGGTAAACCCGGCTGCTGTGAGGGCAAAGAATGATCGACGATCGCAAAAACCACACATAATTTACCTGTCTTGAGTACAACCTGAATAGAACAATTAGACACCTTCAGCAAGCGATTGAATCACAACCTGATTGGTTTGTAGAAACGGTATGAGCAAATGATTTCGGCTTCTGTTATAGCTCACGTCTTCGGCGGGTGATGCTAATGCTAAAAGAAACTTTTCAACTCGTCCATCCTCAATTAACCTCAGTACCCAGCGGATAGATCTCGTAGCTCTCTCCACAAGTCACACTTAGAATTTTGCTGTCATTTAAAGTTGTCCTTGTTCTTAAAAGTGATCACTATGTTATGTGTTTGATCGTACATCTGAGTCGTCTGCGTATTGAATCTGAAAATATGCGGAAAGATTCTGCCTATCTACTTGACTTATGGTGTTATACGGAAAGCATCCGCCTACACCACTATAGAGGTGTGATACGGAAACTTTCAGTTCAATAATAATTAGCCTGGTAAAATTGCTAAACAATGCCTCACTTGTAAGCTGTGTGCAGTCAGAGTAGGAGTAAGTAGTGGAATCAACGTTCTTGCTTCACAAGCCAGTCAGTTACGGAAGCTCCTTTGCAAACTCCCTCTTCTTGATCATGCTTTTACCCCACATCATCGCTGGGGCGATCGCACCGATCTCGGCTATTGTGGCCTTCACAGCGCGAAAGGGAAGCAAATCACACGTGCGCTCCGGACGCCTTTTCGCTTGGTCGATGGTCACCGTGGCGCTCACGGGTATCCTGCTCGACGTGGTTCGACTCTGCTTTTTCGTACAAGAAAATCATACGAAATATGCAGGCTACTCCATGCCCAGCACCTGTCCGGCACGCCTAGGCTTTCTGTTTGTGGGTCTCTGTATTCTCTACATTTTACGAGAGGTCACACCGCCGCGTGTATTCCGTCGGCAGTCCAGAGAGACGGTTGCCACAGTGGTGCCCAGCCTGCTCGTTGCGACCGGACTAGTACTCACGCTCATCACCGCTTTGCGACTCAATCCGTGGACTGGTGCACTGTGGATGATCTGGACGTTCATTCTCATTGTTATCGTCATGGCACGAACAACTTCGTCCTCGGACAATAACCGTGCGACGGATGTGGCGCGACATCGCTTTGGCATGAGCTGCTTGGCAGCATTCAGTTGGTGGGGCGCGCTTCAGGGGTTTGGGCCAGCGATCGCCATCGCGATCAAGGGCGACGATCTGTCTACCAGCGCCTATCTGGGCAACCAGCCTGGTCCGTTTTCGCCAGCGTTTTTTCTCTTCCTCGTCAGCTGGGCACCGTTCTTTCTCCTCGCAGCATATCTGATTCGCCGCTCCACTAAGTTGCGTCACATCTAACTAGGCCACTGCAGCAAACGATCTAAGCACGATGATGCTGAGTTACGCTTTACTTATCGCCGAGTTCAACCGTTAGATCAACGCATAAAATAATTATTGTCGGCACTATTTTCTACAGGTTTTGAAAGGACTTTACAAGAAATGCCATGATGAACCAAGAAACTCCCCCACAAAACGTCATTGACTGTTTGCAGATCATCTTGGATGCTACTGTTTCAAACGATTATGATCTTTTTACCACGGTAGGTAATTCATCTTACAAAGCAGGCATTACCAAGCAAATGTTTGAAGGTGTTAGTGAACAGATTGCTCCACGTATGTTAGAGGGATATACAACCGCTTATCTTGGTCATTTGAAACAACTTCACTATCAAATCTATTTGTGGAAGCTAAGCTTTGAAGATGATGGAGACGAGTTTGTAATACGCATGACTATGGATAGAGACAAAGTCGCTGGGATTTTGATCGCGTGACGCCTATGTCGGAAACATGCTGTAAGGCACGATATAACAAATCGTTGCAATGGCGGAATAGACCTAACCACTTGTGATGCTGAGGTTTTAGCCGCTGTTGAACTCAATCGTTATGCAGCACAGCAATTCCCTCCTGAAAGGCCGCCCATCCCCTTGATCAGCTAGTCATGTCAATATCCAATGCTCAGAATGCTTGACATGCCATACATCACAGCCTATCATTCAACTATATGGTTGAATCGAGTGTTGCTCTCGATATGATTTTTGGTGCTCTCGCCGACGCGACGCGGAGAGACATCCTTAAGCGTGTATCGAGAGGAAAACACACCATAAGCGAATTAGCGGAACCGTATGCCATGTCTTTAGCAGCGGTTGCAAAGCACATCAGCGTGCTTGAGAAAGCAGGACTCGTGACCAAGTGTCGAAGTGGTAAGGAGAAAGTTATTCATGTCGAACCAAAGACAATCAAACTAGCTGCAGCGCACCTCAGCGAATATGAAAAAGTATGGGGTGCCCGCTTCGATGCCTTGGAACAATTGTTAGAAGAAAATTGACTAGTAGGAGCACAATTGTATGGCACATCTGAAAGTAACGGTCCCAGAAAATTCACAGAATATCTTGGGCACCGTCACAATCAATGCTTCATTAGAAAAAGTATTTGAAGCATACGTCAAAGAGGAGCTCTTCGCTAAATGGTGGTGTCGCGGTAATTCGATGAAAGTTTACCATTTTGATTGCAAAGACGGCGGGAGCTGGCATATTGCCGAGCAATCAGAAAACGGCAATGAGTATGAATTCACTGGCTGTTTTCACGAAGTAGCTAAAAACAGACGTATTGTGCAGACGTTTGAATTTTTAGGGATGCCAGAGCGTGGACACGTCATGCTGGAAAAAGCCGAGTTTGTGGCTATTAACGAACATACAACTGAGATTCGTACACACAGCACCGCAATGACTCAAGAAGACCGTGACGGCATGGTTGCAAGCGGAATGGAAAGCGGTTGGAGTCAGTCAGTTGAAGCCCTCGGCAAGCTTTTAGAATCAGAAAATTAATTACAACCTGCTTTTTTGAAAGACCAGTCTTGGTTAGAAGCTAGCGACTTCAAAGAGTCAATTCAGCAAAGCATTGCAATTAATTTAGTCAAAATTGAGAGGTGAAACTCAATGTTTTACGTCGATGGCTTTGTTATAGCTGTACCTACAGCCAACAAGGAAATTTACCAACAGCATGCAGAAGCTGCGGCTATTGTGTTTAAGGAATATGGTGCATTAAAGTTGGTCGAGTGCTGGGGTGACGATGTTCCAGAAGGGGAAGTTACTTCATTTCCTATGGCAGTTAAGCGCAAAGAAGATGAGACTGTCTGTTTCTCCTGGATTGTTTGGCCTTCACGCGAAATTAGAGACGAAGGTATGGAGAAAGTCATGGCAGATCCACGTATGAAGCCAGAAACCAATCCAGCTATTGAGATGGTGTTCGATGGAAAACGAATGCTCTATGGTGGCTTCCAGATGATAGTTGATGCATAGATTAAACTATGTGTTCTTGAGTTAACTGGAGACACTGCATAACGTTCCGCTTGCACACCGACTGTACTGAATTGGTTAATTGAAAACCAAAGGTTACTAGTGGCAGGTGAAGCGGAACGTTATATGGCTTGTTTTATTAGGTGTGGCAGTTATTAAAAAGCAGTTATTAAAAAGATGTCCACGAATGTTTGAAAATTAAGTTTAGCTTGAGCCTCTAAATCAGCGCTTGATACCTAAATATCGTTCGTTTTCATACATTACAAGCTCGGCATCCAGTCAATCAGATATTATACTGCTCTAAGATTAAGGCCACTCGACAGACAGAGTGAGGAAAGCTGACCGTCTTTTCCAATTAGTGAATCTCATCAAATCTCACCAACCTATTACAGCAGAGCAACTAGCCGAGCGGATTGGTGTTTCTGTGCGTACAATTTACCGCATCGATATAACAACCTGGTTGGAGCGGACATTGAGAGTCTTTTCGTCTATTATTTAAGTTCTCTCATTGCCGCTCAATCGGAATGTTAGATCTCAGAACATGCACTTTACTAAACGAGGCAACTTCTATCAGGCTTCCAGGATTACAGGGCCAAGGCACAACTTCCTCGCCATAGCCCTAAAGCCGGGCCACACTCGTGAGACAGTTATCGAGGCTCTGCCGCCTGTTGGTGAGTGCCGCCACGCTGCTTTGAGTGCGGAAGCTATTCTCTCCTCTGTTACCGAAGGCGTGGTGGAGGCGAATTCTAGATTCGGGACGGATTACGGAGTGAGCCACATCTATTATGTGGAGAATGACACGCCGCCCGAGGCTGTTTACGGCTTTATGGCGCATGAGATCATTAAGCAGCTGAATAGCGGGGGTGAGTTTGTAGAGGTGAAAGAGAGCGAGAAGAGTAGTGGGGCGTGAGGGGTGGACTGAAACCCAACAGCAGCCTGCACCGACCACCGACACGGAGTCTGTCGTCAACAGCAGAGGTCTAGGGCAACGGGTGATGCTGGGCGTTATGCCCATACCAAATTGTTGGAGCAACCATGACAGACGCTGAAGAAAGTAATCTAGCTCTAGTGCGCTCTTATCTGGCCGCCCTTGAAGCAGGCACAGTGGGTGAGGATCTGATTCAATTCTTCACCCCTGATGCAGTTCAAGTAGAGTTGCCAAACCTTTTAAATCCGAAAGGAGGTGAAAGTGATCTTCCGACCATACTTGTGCGGTCTAAACAAGGGCAGAAGCTACTAAGCACCCAGCGCTATGAGATTCGCTCTGAAATTGTCCAGGGATCGAGGGTAGCAGTCGAGGCGTTATGGACAGGAACGCTTGGGCTTGCACTGGGTGAATTGGCTGCTGGCTCAACGATGAGAGCCTACTTCGCGGTGTTTTTTGAATTCAGTTATGGTCGAATCCGATCACAGCGCAACTATGACTGCTTTGAACCATGGCAACCTCAACCGAACGGCACAACCCAGGTAAATCAATCTTTCCGGCATTTAAAGGCAGCCTAACAACCCGGATGAAGAGGACTGCCAAAGTTGGTAGGTTTTGCAGCAGAGGTTACTTAGATCCGCTCAGCTGGAACGTTAGACTTATTGGACTGACTTGAAAAATGTAACGGTGGTGAATAGTGAAAACTGATCCCGTTCTGCACTTTTTCTGTGGAAAAATGGCATCAGGAAAGACAACGCTGTCGAGAAAGCTGGCATCAGAACATAATGCCATTCTAATCAGTGAAGATATCTGGTTGTCGAAGTTGTACCCAGAAGAGATTGTTACCTTCGATGATTATTTGAAATATTCGTCACGCTTAAAACCTGTAGTCTTAAAACACGTGCAAGATATTCTGGCACAGGGAATATCTGTTGTTCTAGATTTCCCAGGGAATGTTCCTTCTCAGCGACAATGGTTTCGTTCAATCATTGAAGCAGCCAACGTGAATCATGTGCTTCATTACATTGTTGCGTCCGACTCCTTATGCAAAAAGCAATTGCGGAAACGAAACGCTGAACAGCCTGAAGGTTCGATGGTCATGTCTGAGGCAGACTTTGACTACATCACCTCATATTTTCAACCACCGACTGCAGACGAAGGCTTTAACATCATTAGATATGAGTCCAATTAATTGGGTTCATTAACCTAGCAAAAACCTAACAAGCTCGTTGCACCCCGACTATACAGGGACAATGGCTGAGTGTGAAAAGCTTTAATGGCAGGTGGAATGAGGGCGTTAAGTTACTGATACGAGAAAGCTTATAGGCACAAGCGTCAGGTCATAAGCATCAGGCTGCAATAATGCATTCAGTGTCCATCAATAAAATCCATTACAGAGGCAAAGAGGTGAGAAATGACGGGGTCCCCTCCCACTGAGCGCGACGCATTCAAGCAGTTCGAGCGCAATGGATTCGACCGGATAGCTGAAGGATAGGATGCGATCGCGAAGGACCTCTCAGGTTGATGAAGCCATATTAGACGCGACTGATGGAGAATTGAATTATATGTATCGAGACAAAACTATCCTCGTTTTCGGCGCGACAGGCCAGCAGGGCGGCTCCGTGGCAGGTGCCTTGCGCGCAAATGGTTGGCGGGTCAAAGCACTAGTTCGTGATACGAAGACCGATAAGGCCCAGACGCTCGCATCTCAAGGGATCGAGACAGTCCGTGGCGATCTAGCAGACGTACGGTCTATCCAGTCCGCAATGGCAGGTGCCTACGGCGTTTTCAGCGTTCAACCCAGCTCTGGCCAAGGGGCAGCCTATGGGGTTACCGATGATGATGAGATCCAATATGGCAAGGCCGTGGCAGACATCGCAGTCGCGAACAGTGTTCATCATCTCGTTTATAGTTCCGTAAACGCCGCTGGGCCAACCAAGACCGGCATGGGGCATTTTGATACCAAAAGTGAGCTTGAGGAATATATTCGCGGTCTGAATATCTTGCACACGGTCATCCGACCGAGCGCGTTCATGGAAATCCTGACGTTACCCGGTATGGGGCTCGATAAAGGCACATTCACATTCTTCATGAGAGCAGATCAGCCGATGCAGTTCATTGCAGTCGAGGACATTGGCAAGATAGTGGCCGGAATTTTCGCTGATCCCACGAAGTTCGGATCTCAGACTATCGAGATCGCTGGCGACACCTTGACGGGGGCTCAACTGGCTGAAAAATTCGCTCGGACAGCGGAGCGTCCCATCGCCTATCATCGGTTTCCGGACAGCCTGCTTGAACAGAACGCTTTCCTCGGCGGACTAGCTAGGCTTGTCGATCAGGGCCGACTAGCCGGCAGTGCGGACATTGCAGCACTTCGGAAAGAATTCCCTGGGCTGCTCACGATGGACGAGTGGCTCACAGGTGCTGGAAGGTCTGCGCTTCTCGCTGCAATTCAAGCTGACGGCGGTGACGTCGCACTTCGGTAGAGGTGGCATTTGCTGAGGCAGCGAACGCCTCTTTGCACGACCGCTTCTGGGTACGGTGTCGACTGCAGTGGGGTATCACGCCGCAAGAGAAAAATCGCTCTACTTATTTACCCCTATTTTGCAACGGGTCTATTGATTGTCGAATAATTCACCCTTTTTGAAAAAAACTGCATAAGCTCAGCGACTCAGCCTTAAGAAGCTATAGGCGCTGTTTTTCGCTTTTAACAAATGCTTATTCATCCCAATCAATCTAAACAAGCTCCATTCCCGGAAATATCTCCAGAGTTGTCGCAGTCACCGAAATTGCCCACGAAATTTCAGCAGGCCTTAGCGAATAAACGGTACATCCTGAGTGTAAAGCTTTTGTTGAAAGGGGATTGTGATGATCATGGAGCACGAAGGATAGCTCATGGTGTTACCGGGATTATTGAGCTAGAGGGTTGGGACGAGGAATGGAATCAATTAACAGAATCCGAGCTAGTTGGTGAAGAGCCAAAACCAATTGAGATTGGTTACATTTCAGGATGGCGCACGCTTAGCTCTAATCCGAACAAAGTTCTACTTTGGTCTGATCGAGTTAATTCTGATGTTTGCTCGGCATTTAATTGGCTGATTGCCCAGCGGGCTGAGTTTGGTGTAGAAGCAGCCTTGTTCATTGATCAGGTCGTCCTTAAGCCTTGTTGGCGAGGACAGCAACTCGCCTTGAGAGCCGTCGCTACCTACCTAGATCTAGTCGGCTGCAAGTTCGTGTTCTTGCAAGTTGCTCCCTTAGATGTGAGCCACCTAACACCTCAGCAACAAGACTCGATAAAACATCGATTAAGACGCTACTGGCAAAAACTAGGACTGAAACACTATGATCCAGCAAACAATATTGTGTGGACAGACCACTGGCAATGTCCCCAATGGTTGCAGTCTGAGGATGACTATACTTATATTTCTTAAGATGCTTTCTGGTGTTTTAACACTCACTAGGAGCGATCATCTAATCCGAGACGAACTAGCACTGAAGTAGTGCGTTCACTGAATAACCGTAAATATTTAGATGTAGGCCAGAGAGGTGTGCAATGCGTGTTCAACGAATGTGGTTCAAGCTTTACTGTATAGGCTGGAGACATGGCTCCCTGAAGCGTCCCCTCCCCCTCCAACACTGGTTGCTTAATATCTTTCTTTGCTATCGAAAAGGCTATACCGAAGGGTCGAAACGGAGGCTACAGAAACGCTTAGAACATCTGCTATTTAGTAACGCTGCTGAGCAAAGGCACTTTTGAGAACCTGAGGTTAGTCAGGTACCTCCACCTGAGTAACGGATGACAGTTCCCCCTAGCTAATTGCTGACCAAGGGAGCATACAATCGGGAACGATCACTGGTGAAAGCGATCAATCCGGACGGCTGGTTTGATACGAGCGATTTGGGCATGGTCACGCGCTGCAACAATTTGATCATCACTTTTAGAGCGGAGATAAAACAGGACCATAAGCATGTGGTTTCCCCAACAACAATTTGATGACCAACCGACTCGTTTGATGCACGACCTCTACAGCCATAATTAGACAAGTAGTTAACCTGGCCACAGTAAAAATGTCTTCCCCAACTGATCTAGAGCTAGAGCACACAACCCTGTTTGAGCAACTGCAGAGCATTTTGAGCGAGTTATATAAAGAAGTAACCCAGCAGATTGCGGTTTTGCCCCTGTCAGATCAACCACTTCAGAGCTTTAGCAGCCCCGATGGCAACGTGACAGGCTCACTCTTGTCCTTCACTGGAGAGGAGCTGGATTGGATGGTTCACTCGTGGATTAATGCCGCTCAAATGAGATTTAGCACCATGCGCCTGACTCTTTGGCTAAGCCCACTGATTCAGGTACCTCACCTAGCGTTTGAATTTGGCACAAAGCCCGATCTCTTCTTCTATATTGACTACATCCCTAGAGTTGATTTGTGGAGTGATTTAAGCTACACAGAACGCTACTATGACTCTGTGAATGCAACTTATCTAGAATTAAGAGAGAATCCTAATCTGTCTTTGTTTGTGAGTAAGGCGCTGTACGTGAGGCAATTGCAGTCTCCAACGTCGCTTTGCTTTACTTGCCCTGCAACAGAGGATTCTCTTTCGTTTATTCGGAATACTGCCCATGAAATGTGTTCTCGCTGGTTAACTTGGGTTAAGCAGGCAGAACCTGTATCTGTCGATCGCCAAACTATACTGGCAGAACGTGATTTACTGCTGCGACGAATTACTGCAGAACGCGATCCAGGCAATGCTGTAGCAGTAAAAATCTTTGGGGCAGAGTTGGCAAACCGGTTGATCCGTTCGCTATGGAGCAAAGAACATGAGCAAGAAACATAGTGCCACGATGCCATCTTTCTAAAAAAGTCCGTTTTTTTAAAGACTAAACTGAGTACAGAGCGTTGGAGATTATGCTGTGAACCCTTCAGATTCTATGAATACAGAGACAGCAGTTGGTAAAGTGCTGCTGATAGGTGTGACTGGGGGGACAGGCAGCAATGCTGTCAAAGGACTGCTCGAACAGAATGTGATTGATCTACGTGCGATTACCCGCAAGATTGACCTTGAGCGTCCTTCCTTATCTAGACTGCACAATAGCGGTGTTGAGCTAGTTGAAGCAGATCTCGATGATGAGTCTTCGTTGAAAGCGGCCTTTGCAGGTGTTTCAGCCGTTTACTGCCACGCAACTGCCGGAGATTCTGCCAAGCCCGATCCACAAGAAATTGCAAGGGCAGAGCGAGTTGCACAAGCTGCTAAACAAGCCAATATCAGCCACTTTGTCTACAATTCTGCTGGAGGGGTCGATCGCAATTCTGGCATTCGTCACATCGAGCAAAAGCATAAAGTAGAGCAGATTCTAAAGCAGACGGGTTTACCAACTACAATGCTGAGGGCCTGCCTATTTATGGAGGAGTTCTGGAAGCAATACACCCGACCGTCTGTCCTTAAAGGGTCTTTTTCCTTTGCGGTTCAGCTCAACAGGCCGCTTCATCTGATTACGACAAAAGATATGGGACGAGTGGCCGCACATGTGATGAAGCACCGTTCTCAGTATGTGGGTCAAGAAATTGAGCTGGCTGGAGATGTGTTGACTCCTAAACAAATGGCGGAAGCATTCTCCAGGGCGCAGGGAAAACCGGTGATTTACAAAGAAATTCCTCCCTGGATTTTCTTACTTCTATTTCGCAAATCGCTATTTGATTTAATTCAGTGGTATCGCAACCAAGGCTATCAAGCAGATGTTCCCTGCTTAAGAGAGACATTTCCTGGGCTTCTGACTACCTTTGACCAATTTCTAAAAGAAACCGATTGGGCAAATGCAGAGTTGTCGTATCAAGATTTGTAGAACTTCAAAGACAGGTACGAACGATCAATCCCATATCCTATCTGCATGGTTTGTGTCACATGGTCATTCATAATACTGAGTCTAGCTGGGAGCAACTGTTAGAAGTTGCCCGCGACAATACTTCGGCTCGACGACTACGCAGACCTGGACAATCTCCTTCTACTGTCCCCATTGCGAGTAGTTTGCACAAACTGCCCACTGACACTGCACCTCCTGTTGTGCTTTATCGAGATACAAACTCTTGGTGTCCTTTTTGTGAGCGTGTTTGGTTTGCATTAGAGGAAAAGGAAATCCCGTTTGCAACTGAATTTATCGACCTGTTCAACAAACCAAAATGGTACACTGATTTGGTTCCGACAGGCCTTGTTCCGGCAGTAAAAATTGAAGATCAATTTGTTCACGAATCCAAAGCCATTCTTTTAGCGTTGGAAGAACAATTCGGGATAACATTACTTCCTGATAATCTAGAAGAAAACGCTATCGCAAGACAATGGATCGAGGAGGCAGAAACCGGCGGGTTGGAGCAAGCTGGCTACAAATTTCTGCTGGAAAAAACGTCAGAGGCGGATGGACTAGTAGGGCTGCAAGCTGCATTTGAAGCCAAACTAGACGAACTAGAGCAAGCGTTAGGGCAGTATCCTGGGCCTTACTTTTTGAGCACGTTTAGCTTGGTCGATATCACGTATAGCCCTCATCTCGATCGATTGGCTGCCACTTTACCAGTCTATAGAGACTATTCGATCAAGGGCAATCCTCGCTTTCCTCGGATCAGTGCTTGGTTTGTAGCATTGGCTGAGCGTCCTGCTTACCATCGGGTCAAGTCGGAAGATATTACCAACAATTTGCTGTTCCGTCGTTTCTGGGGAGCAGAACCGATCGCCAATCTAGTTCCTCCTGATCCAGCCATCAGCCATACGCTGGCCTGTCGAGCGGAAGCCGCAGAGCGGTTGAGCGACAATCATGAGCTTGCGATCGCAGATATTCTCAAGAACTCTGGTCTACAAGCGTTTTCAGGAGAAACTTCTGCACTCGAAACCGCGATCGAGAGCCATCTCAAACTATTAGCGACCTATCTTCTTTACGGCGAAGATACTCTACTTCCCTGGGGACGAATCGGGGGCAAAGATCAGAGCGATCCATTCGCTTCAGCCGTAGGAGCGATCGCCCTGACTTACGTGAGGAATCGCATCTGTGCACCGCGCGATATGAGTGCAGGTGCCGCGATCGCATTTCGTGCAGCCGTCGATCGACTACTGACATCGCTCTACTAACAAACACAAGGCAAGTTACAGAGAGAGGGCACTTCCAAAGGCCCCATTCACGATGCTCGCATGAGCATCGTTGTTTGTGTCAAGGCAAAAAGGGTTAGAAATTTGGCATCCCTGCTAATTTAGTAGCATTGCTACTACAGCTCTACTCAAATAGAGTTCCAGAAAAATCTTGCGACACTACCTCTGCAACGAATAGCTAGACAGTTTTCGCTTAAGCAGTGCGCAGCCGTTCGATGTCCCGAATCGGTGGCGCACCGAACATGCGCGAATATTCGCGGCTGAACTGGGAGGGACTTTCATACCCCACTTGGTAAGCAGCAGAAGTCGCATCAAAATTTTCAGCAAGCATCAGACGACGAGACTCCAAAAGTCTTAACTGCTTTTGATACTGAAGCGGGCTCATTGAGGTCACTTGCTTAAAATGCTGATGGAACGACGAAGTAGACATACCGACTCGCCCGGCTAACTCTTCAATCCGCATCGGCTTAGTGAAATCAGATTTGATTAATTTGATCGCTGACGCAATTCGCTGCATGCTACTGCCCAAGGTGGCGATTTGGCGCACGGCTTCACCTTGTTCACCCGTGAGCAGACGGTAATAGAGCTCACGAATCATCATCGGTGCCAGCATGGGGATATCTTGCGGCGTATCTAAGAGCTTGGTTAGGCGAAGGGCGCTCTCGATCAAGGCAGCATCAGCATTGCTGACTGATACGCCCCGGACAGAATTCTCTTTCTTACCCAACCTGAGATTCATTTGGGCAACCATATCACACAGTTGAATTGGGTCTAAGCTTAGCTTCAGCCCTAAATACGGCTTGTCAGGGGTCGCCTCAACTACAAATCCACTCAGTGGTAACTCAACCGAAACTATCAGATATTGTGCTGCGCCATACTGATACGTTTCC
Organism: Leptolyngbya sp. FACHB-261; assembly: GCF_014696065.1. NCBI lineage: Bacteria > Bacillati > Cyanobacteriota > Cyanophyceae > Leptolyngbyales > Leptolyngbyaceae > Leptolyngbya > Leptolyngbya sp. FACHB-261. The sequence goes on from NZ_JACJPL010000013.1 coordinate 167,349, forward strand.
TCACCCAGCAACACTTCTTTTTGACCTTGAACAATGAGCGCGAGGATTGGGTTATAAACACTGTGGCCGAGTGCGGTAGACGCAGTATCCGATCGCGTGAAGTCCAATTGCTCGATCGCAGTTGGCTGGATAAGGTTCCCGTTAGCCTCAGTATGCCGCATCACTAGGGTCGCGAGTTCTTGGCGTTGAGCCACGGTTCCTAGCGCCTTGGGAGCAGTTTCGCCTACAGAGTTTAGCCTTGCGTTAATCGCTTCAGGCTTAGAGATTTCGACTGTCATGCTAGAGACTCGCCTCATTGAAGGCCTTACTTCTGACGATTATAGAACCTCTCAAAGCGACTGCTTTGGAGAATTAGGCAATGATCACATAGATTTGGGCATTTGAAAGGCTGGTTCGAACTCGTAGGATGAAAGCATCGCAAGGAGAACCGTCAAAGAATAAGGCAATGGTGAACAGTAAGAAAACCCGGCTGGCTACAAGTGTTTCCCGTAGTCTTGGCAAAGCGTTTGCTCCAGGGATGCTAGAACAAGGTTATTGCAAAACTCTCGCGACTCTTCTAATTCAACTTGAGGAAGTAGAGGAGCAAATTGACTGTTTACAACAAACACGTTTAGAACTGATTGAGAAGATTTTTGGTCAAAAAAATGCTCACTCGTTTAGTCAATCTCACCTTGTGGAGAAATAGCCATGTTTGCAAACTAAGCAAATTAGCATAGTCTTTTGAAACTTTAATAAAGAGAGACAACAATCTCTTGACACTCAGCTTTTTTTAGGACGATTAACTAGGAAATAGAGTCTCATGCTTACCGACGCAAACACACAGAAAGTTGTGCTAATAACAGGTGCGAGCAGCGGCATTGGTGAAGCCACAGCCCGTTTACTTGCTCACAAGGGCTTACGGGTTGTGTTAGGGGCAAGGCGCACCGATCGACTCGAAGCGATCACATCTGAAATCCACCATAAAGGGGGTTCAGCAGAATATCGCGCCCTTGACGTGACTAGCCTCGAAGAGATGCAAGCCTTTGTAGAATTTGCAAAAGACAAGTTTGGTCGCATTGATGTGGTGGTGAACAATGCAGGCTTGATGCCACTCTCCAAGCTAGAGGCATTGAAAGTTGACGAGTGGAACCGCATGATTGATGTAAACATTCGCGGTGTACTCCACGGCATCGCCGCCGCCCTTCCCACCTTCAAGCAGCAGCACTCCGGACAGTTTGTGAATCTATCCTCAATCGGAGGACATGCCGTTTTTCCCACGGCTGCGGTTTATTGTGCGACCAAGTACGCGGTCTGGGCGATCTCTGAGGGACTGCGGCAAGAATCGACAGATATTCGTGTCACGGTTGTTTCGCCTGGAACAACCGAATCTGAACTTGCTAACACCATCACTGATGCTGAGGCAGCGCAGTGGACGGCAGAATTTCGCCAATCCGTTATCCCAGCAGACGCGATTGCTCGTGCCATTGCCTTTGCGATTGAGCAGCCAGAAGAGGTGGATGTCAATGAAATCATCGTTCGACCGATCGGACAGAGCACCTAAGCGCCAGCCGATATTGAGGCATTGAAAGGGCTGTGAGCAGTGGATCAGGGATGAATGAGCGTTTTCACTCCCGTCAACTATGTTTGTCCCAGCAAGCCATTGACTATATTCACACTCACCTTGACCGAGATTTATCACTGGCTGGCATTGCCAAAGTTATCAATATTAGTCCCACTTACTTTGCGAGTTTGTTTAAAAGCGCCATGGGAATTTCGTCGTATCAGTATGTGATTCAACAGCGAGTAGAACGGGCAAAATTGATGCTGTCGAAAACGGATTTGACGATTGCGGAGATCGCCTCACAAGTCGGCTTTTCTAGCCAAAGCCATTTGACACAACAGTTTAAGCGATTTACCGAAACGACACCCAAGCAGGTTCGCTAACACTATAAGAATTTGATAAAACGTCGCAAGAATCTGAAAGAAGTCAAGCATCGAACTCAATACGCTTTAGATAGATAGAACCAAGAGAATTCAATGCAGACAGCAATGCATATAAGCAATATACAACTGTCCAGATTTTGGTCGCTTATCTGACACGGACTGAAAAAGACATCCAAACTTGGGTAGACCTATTTGCTGAAAACGCAGTTGCTGATTTTCCTATTGGTGTTCTAGATTTGTTGCCTACCTGAAGGGTTTAAAAGTAGTTGGCAGACATATTTGACAAATGAAGAAAACGTACACAGGAAGCTGCCACTGCGGTGCAGTGCGGTTCGAGGCTGACATCGACTTAAGTGCTGGGACTAACAAATGCAATTGTTCCATCTGCACCAAAACAAGAAACTGGAACGCAATCATTAAGCCCAATGCATTTCGGCTGCTCGTAGGAGAAGACGCGCTGAGCGACTATCAATTTGGCAGAAAGAGTATGCACCATCTATTTTGTCGGTACTGCGGGGTGCGATCGTTTGCACGTGAATACGCTGAGGCAATCGGTGGTGACTATATAGGAATTCAACTGGCCGCGTTAGACAACGTAGAGCCGCAAGAACTGATTGCAGCACCGATTAGATATGCGGACGGACGGAATAATCACTGGGAAGTTGCCCCGGCTGAAACCCAACACCTCTAGCGGTCAGACATTTTGGGAAGACATACACGCTGGACAAGCAGGCATGAGAAGCCAACAGCAGCAAGAAACTTTATCCTGCCAGATGCTTTGGCAATCACTGCGATACGCCCAGATTAAATGTGAACATGACGTGATCGCTCGGTGCTTCTGCATTAGCGACAGCCGAGTAAAGATTCATCGCTGCGGTATTTTCCCGATCGGTCAGCACCCAAGCTTCAGCACAGCCTAACTCCCGTGCCACATCAAACATGCTCTGCAACAAGCGTTTTCCCAAGCCTTGCCGACGGTAGGTTTCTGCTACGCCCACTTCATTAATCCATAACTCTGGATGCGGCTTGTCGGGATGAACGTAATGCACCGCTGAAACGAAGCCGATAACTCGATCGGTTGCGAGCGCAACGACTAAATGGTGGCGCGGATCTGCCAGGAACTCATCAGCTCTTGATAGGTCAATCGGGTCGTCAAAGACATCCGGATCAACATTCTGAAGAATGTCTGCATCGTTGCGACCCAGACTCTTAATTACGATCGTCATCGCATTCTCTCTGTTGATGCAATTCGCTTACGTTCAAAAGTTTATAGCTACGCAACTGGATCAGACATCCACTGAACAAGTTGAAGCACCACACCATTTGGATCGGTAACCTGAAAGAACCGTTCACCCCAAGGTTCGGTTTCGATGGGAGTCGTGATCAGCACCCCTTCAGCTTGCAATCGCGCATATTCACGCTCAATATCGTCTACTACAAAGGCAATGAGCAGACCATCCGCTCGATGTCCCCGCATGGCGGTCGGTTTGAAGCTTTCTAATCCAGTTCGGAGAAAGATCAAGTTAAACCCAGCATCCTGTCGAGAGAGTGACACGAAGCCGTCGGCTGCCATATCTTCCTTGAAGCCGAAATGTTGTTTGACGAATGTGGCAGACGCTGTGACATCATCAACGTTGAGCGAAATCGCTGAAGCAGTAATCTGCATATATTCCTCTCAAAACACTCGTTTTCTAACGAATCAGGCCTCTTATTGTGCCGTATCAGCCCTATGGAAGGATTGTAAAAAACTGACCTCAACTGGGCAGCACGATATGGCAAGGATGAAAGCCTCGTTGGGCAACATACTCAGTAGGTGTACAGTGAGCAAACGCTCGAAAATCGTGGATCAAGTGGGCTTGATCAAAGTAGCCGCAAGTGAAGGCAACATCTAGCCAATCGATCTGATCTTGGCCAGCTAGTAGAGAAAGAACGTGCTGCAAACGCCGAACGCGACAAAATAGTTTGGGAGTTAGCCCCACTTGATCGCGGAATAGCTGGTTGAAGTGGCGGGTGCTGAGGCCAACTTGATCCGTTACAGTTTTGACTGTGGGCGTAGGCGATCGTTTAAATGCATGTAAGGCGAAATCAACAGCAGGATGACGTTTAGGTGGCTGCAGCATCGTCAAGAGAAACTGTTCCAGAACCAGGAAACGAGTTTCTAAGCTTGGGGCCTCTAGTAAGCGCTCACGCAATTCTGTGGCACGGCTCTTCCAAAGTTCTTCCAGTGAGACGATTTGATTATGCAATTCACCGGCAGGAAGCGTGAAGAAAGCAGCATGGCCGCCAGGTTTGAAATGGACTCCCATAGCAGAAACCCGCCGCTCATTGTTAATGATGAAACCTTCAGAATGGGCACCACAAATTCTCGTACCGTTCGTGCTGCCCCGCTCTGCCTGAGTATGTGGATCAAAGAGTGGAATCCTGTCCTCGTGCAGGTTGATCACCAACTCCATTGAGCCAATTGGTAACAGGCGTGATTGCGCCTCCGGTAGGTTATCTCCTTCTCGAATCCACAGAAATTCCACGAACCGTGAGAGGGGTAGTTCCTTCAGAGTTGTGCTTCGTGCCAGTCGAGGCTGATAAGTCCGGTAGATCATAGAGCTTTAAGCAAGTTGTCTCTACTTCTCTTGCCAATTTAGTCTTTGGTGAGGGCAGCACGGACGAGCGATCCAGCGGTGAAATGTCCAAAAGGCCCGATGTGCAGGATATTGCACGGTCATGCGTCTTGAGCCCTCCAGAGATGGAAGCAACTGAGCAAAAATTAAGTAAATCTGTAGGGAGATCCAGTCTTACTTTGCGTTAGGAGATTTCAATGCTGCTAGAAGGTTCGTGCCATTGCGGAGCGGTACGCTTCAGTGTCCAAAGCCATCACCCTTATCCATTTATGCGCTGTTATTGTTCCATCTGCCGAAAAACAGCGGGCGGGGGTGGTTACGCCATTAACATTGCAGGTGATAACCGGACGCTAAAGGTTGAGGGTGAGGAACACATTACGGTCTACCATGCCCACATTCAGAATCCAGGAGATGCAAAGTCGTACGTTAGTCAGGGAGAGCGGCGGTTTTGCCGTCATTGTGGCTCTTGCTTGTGGGTCTATGCTCCAGACTATCCAGATTTGATGCATCCCTTTGCCTCTGCGATTGATACGGAATTGCCAAAACCACCCGAACACATGCATATCATGCTAGATTTTGCCGCCAGTTGGGTTGAGATTTTCCAAGAGCCAGACAGCTGCTATTTCTCTCGTTATCCTGAAGAATCGATCGCGGCTTGGCATGAACGATTGGATTTAGCAGCCGATTGAGATTCTATTGCTCTCTATCGAGTGAAGTTTTTTCACTTTTGAATGACAGGCTGAACCCACTATCGATAGAGTGTGAGCCTCAGCTGTCCTTAAGCGGCTACGTTCACGGGACTACTTTATTTGTAGTGGACTGACGCAAAATAGAGCCAAGGTGCCTGAGGGAAGCGGCAATCATGAGCAGCACATCTGAGCAGAAGCGTGGAGAATTCCTAGTCCAAGTGCCAGCAGGTTCAGTCAGGCTGGAAGGAAATTTAAGTATTCCAGCAAATGCGATCGGTGTTGTGCTATTCGCTCACGGCAGTGGCAGTGGTCGGTACAGCCCCCGAAATCGCTTTGTAGCAGAAACCCTACAAGCGGCAGGACTGGCAACGCTGCTGCTCGATTTGTTGACTACCGATGAAGAAGCCGTCGATAGTCGCACCAGAGCATTACGTTTTGACATTAGGCTACTGCGCGATCGCTTAATAGACACGATCGACTGGTTAGCACAAAACTCAGAGACCCATGATCTTAAGATTGGCTGTTTTGGAGCCAGTACTGGGGCAGCAGGCGCATTAATGGCCGCGGCAGAACGTCCAGAAGTGATTCAGGCGGTTGTGTCACGGGGAGGTCGTCCAGACCTGGCAAACCCTGTTCTCGAACGTGTTCAAGCACCAACGCTGCTGCTTGTCGGGGAGAACGATCCAGTGGTGATTGATCTCAACCAACAGGCAATGGCCCATCTCAGCTGTGAAAAGCAGCTTGAAACTATTCCCAAAGCAACTCATTTATTTGAGGAAGCGGGGACACTTTCCGAAGTTGCCCGATTAGCAGGACTTTGGTTTCAGCGCCATCTCCTGCCAGCCAAAGAGCTGGGACCACACCTAACTAATTTAGACGAGGAAGGCAACCGGGAGGAATTATAACCACCGACTACCTAACCTTTCAAAATGAGTTTGATTTGCCAGACATAGTTAAAAAATTGGGCGAAAGGCGTTAATCTCTGTCGTAATGGGGTTTCAGGGTTGGTTATACGCCTAGCAATCACAGCTCCTATAGACAGGGCAGAGATTATACAAAAGATTCATGAGCTGCTGCTCATCTTCTAGGTAGGTGATATAACAGGTTTTAAGAGTTTACCTTTGTCAAAAACGGACAGACACTTGAGTTGAGAAGCTTTACTCTAGAGGAGTAAAGGTTTTAACCAAAGCTCAGCGGAGGTAAAACAGTATCCTTGATGATCAAACTAGATCCCCCTCGTAGTAACGTTTCCGCTCCATTCTTAGAAACGGCTGAGTTAGAAGATTTACTCATCTACCTCAAACGAGATCAGCAGATTGATCTTACGGGCTATAAACGCCCTGCTCTAAAGAGTCGGATCTTGGCGCGGATGCAGCGACTTGGAGTTGAGAATTATCGAGACTATCGGGCTCACTTCGAGCAGCAACCCAAGGAATTGAGCTACTTCTTAGATACTGTTTTTATCAACTTCACGCGGTTCTTTCGCGATCGCCTCGTTTGGGATTACTTAGCCAATCAGGCTATTCCGCAGATTATTGCGAACAAGGCACCACACGAGTCAATTCGCGTCTGGAGTGTAGGCTGTGCTTCGGGAGAAGAAACCTATTCGCTAGCAATTGTACTGGCAGAGGCACTGGGGATAGAACAATTTCAGCAACGAGTGCGGCTGTTTGGCACGGATGTCGATCCAAAGGCCGTGCTGAAAGCCCGTAGAGGATATTATTCGGCTCATGCAGTTGAGGCAATTCCTACAGCTCTGCGAGAGAAATATTTTGAGTGCACAACTGATGGTTACCTCCGGCACAGCGGCTTGCGTCGCTCAATATTTTTTCGATGCCACGATCTCATCCACAGACCCCCTTTTCTAAAAATTGACTTACTCGTTTGCCGTAACACTCTCATCTACTTCAGGCAAGAGGCTCAAACTCAGGCATTGCTTCGCTTTAATTTCAGTCTGAGGAATGACGGTTTTTTGCTATTAGGACAGGCAGAAAACCTGGTCACTCATCTTCAAAAGTCACTTTTCACACCTGTTGAGCGACAGGTCAAGATTTTCAAAAAAATTCCGAATTCCCATCGAAAGCATAACTTATTTCCGATCGCCTTTTGACAAAAGGCGATCATAATTACAAGGCGGCAATTCCATAAATATCAGCATAGTAAGTCTAGAACACCAGTTTTAGTTTAGGTGCCTTGCATCAAGTCAGCTCGTCACTCACTTTGACAATCAGCTTACCAAAGGTTTTTCCTCTGCGCTTATTAACTCGCCAAGATTTGGTGAACTCAATCTGCTCGTGTTTGGTAAAACGCTGTACAATCTTGAGATTTAACTTAGAAAGACAGCGGGGCAATCGAAAACTTTAGTGTTGCCTTACTTCCACTGCTGGAGTTTTTCCTCAATAGTCTCATGGGCATGGTATAGAAGCTTGCCCCATAAATTAATAGATCTGAACCCGCGTTGTCAACCATATTTTTAGCAAGGCAGCGAAAAGGGCTTCTACACCCTGGCTGACTTCTCACGCTTACTCTAGCGCAGAGCCCTAGATTTAGGGTTTTTAGAAGTAGAAAGATTAAGTTGCAGCTTAACTTAAAGAACTTGCCTGTTCAGAACTCAACAGACGTTGAAGAATAAGGACAATTGGTTGAAAGCCCAGTAGAATCCGCCCTGTGACTAACTAGATTATCAAAATAAGATGACTGAGATCAGTTTTGTGGCAATTCAGAACTGACCCGAGGTGCTGAGTAAGACATCCAATACCCAAAACCCAAACAGATGGGTTCTTGGATCACGTGATGCAGAAGATATTTGGCTCTATCCGATCGCCGCTCGATACGTTGGGGAACCCGACACATTGGGATTGGCAGCGCTCGGATTGCAGCCGACAAAAACGAGCAATGGCAATTAATAAACGTACTGTGCAGCGGCTCAAGAACTAGGAGACTAAACAGTGATTGCTCCAACTCAAACCGCCAGTCAAACACGAACCAGTCATATACAAGCAGGCCAAACACAAGCCAGTCATACACAACTAGATGAGCCGCGTATCAACACTATTCGCACTCTACTGATGGATACTGTGCAGCAGGCAAACTCCAGTCATCCTGGCACACCAATGACAATGGCTCCAGTTGCTGACTGTGTGGGAGCAATATATCGGTTACAGAGAAGCAGCGTTGGGATGCACACCTTTTCGTCTGCTCTATAGGGAGAGCTGTAGAAGAAATTTGGCTTTATCCCTAAGAACATTTTTGCCGCTGTCAAAGCACAACTTAACTAAGAGAATTCCATGACTTCTACATTAATCGCTACCGCAAATCCGCTACAAGCCCTACAAACCTACGGTCAATCGGTTTGGCTTGACTATATCCGTCGCAATTTGATTACCAGTGGCGAATTGCAACGCATGGTGGACGCCGGTGAAATCTGGGGGGTCACGTCTAACCCAGCCATTTTCCAAAAAGCGATTGCAGGCAGCACCGACTATGATGAAGCCTTGAAAACATTGGAGCAGAAGCACGATCGCAATCCAATGGCACTGTATGAAGCCTTCGCGATTGAAGATATTCAAGCTACAGCCGATATTCTCAGACCTGTTTATGAGAAGACCAATAAGCGCGATGGCTATGTCAGCCTGGAAGTTTCGCCTTATCTTGCTCACAACACGGAAGAAACCATTACTGAAGCGCATCGTCTCTGGCTAGCTGTTGATCGCCCCAATTTGATGATCAAAGTGCCTGCGACTCCGGCAGGGATTCCAGCAATCCAGCAATTGATTGGTGATGGCATTAACATCAACGTGACCTTGCTGTTCTCAAAGGCCGTTTACGAGCAAGTTGCCAATGCCTACATTGCAGGTTTGGAGGCACTGGTAGCCAAGGGTGGAACTGTCAGTCATGTCGCTAGCGTTGCTAGCTTTTTCGTCAGCCGGATTGACACCGCGATCGACAATCAGATTGCAGCTCAACTCAAGGTGATGACACACAAAGAAACTCGTCAACTGCTGCAAACTATACAAGGAAAGATTGCGATTGCTAACGCTAAAGTTACTTACCAACGCTATCAGGAACTTTATCGCAGCGATCGCTGGCAAGCCCTGGCCGCTCAAGGCGCACAAACACAGCGATTGCTGTGGGCCAGCACAGGCACAAAGAATCCTCACTATAGTGACGTATTGTATGTCGAAGAACTGGTTGGAGCGGACACAGTCAACACAATTCCGCCCGCAACTCTAGCCGCTTTTCGCGATCACGGACACCCACGTTCCAGCCTCCGCCAAGACCTTGATGCTGCGCAAGAAACGATGCAGAATCTGCAGCAGGCAAACATTTCTCTAGAGCGAGTGACCGATCAGCTGCTCACTGAGGGCGTACAGCTTTTTAGAGATGCCTTTGACCAGTTGTTGAGCGTGGTGGAGCAGCAACGGGAAGCGAGGTTGGGAAATAAGCTCGATCAGCTGACCTACAAGCTTCCTGAAGGGCTCAATACTGCAGTACAAGCGTCACTTCAGGATTGGCAGGTCAACGGCAAGATTCGCCGCTTGTGGGCGCAGGATGCCACCCTGTGGACCGGAGCAGATGAGAACCGCTGGCTCGGTTGGCTGGGCATTACCGAAGATCAATTGGCGCACCTTGAGCGCTTGAAGCTACTAGCCGCAGAGGTGCAAGATTTAAAGTTCTCCCATGTTGTGCTGCTGGGGATGGGTGGGTCATCGCTCTGCCCCATTGTGATGAAGGCGACCTTTGGAAAAGTAGAAGGCTATCCGGAATTGTTGGTGCTTGATTCAACTGACCCAGCCCAAATCAAAACTCTGGAGAACCAAATCAATTTAACGACCACTCTGTTCATTGTCTCCAGTAAATCTGGCAGCACACTAGAGCCAAACATTTTCAAGCAATACTTCTTCGATCGAGTGCAGCAGATTTTGGGTGCAGAATCCGCAGGCAATCGCTTTATTGCGATTACTGATCCAGATTCCAAACTACAACACATTGCGGCAGGCGATGACTTTCGGCATATTTTCGCGGGCGTGTCTAGTATTGGTGGTCGATACTCTGCTTTGTCTAACTTTGGCATGGTGCCTGCGGCAGCAATGGGTGTAGATGTCGCAAAGTTTCTCAACCACGCTGAGGAAATGGTGCATTCCTGTGCGCCCTCGGTTCCAGCTAAGGACAACCCTGGCGTGGTTTTGGGAACAATTTTAGGGCAGGCAGCAAATCAAGGACAAGATAAGGTTACTTTCATTAGTTCTCCAGGCGTTGAGAGTTTGGGCGCATGGCTAGAGCAATTGCTAGCAGAGTCCACCGGCAAAGATGGTAAAGGCATTATCCCAATTGACTGGGAGCCGATTGGTTCACCCACCGTTTACGGTAATGACCGTCTCTTCGTTTATATCCGCTTAGAATCGGCTCCTGAAGCGACTCAAGATGCTGCTGTCGCCGCATTAGAGCAAGCAGGACACCCCGTTGTTCGGATTGCAATTGCCGACCCTTACCAATTGGGGCAGGAATTCTTCCGCTGGGAAATTGCCACTGCGGTGGCAGGTTCAATCATCGGCATTCATGCCTTCAACCAGCCAGATGTTGAAGCCAGCAAAATTGCAACGCGCCAACTTACAACTGAATACGAAAAGACTGGATTACTCCCTGCGGAAACACCAATCGCAATTGAAGCTGGCATTCAGCTATATACCGATCCTAAAAATGCGGCAGCCCTTGCTCAGGCAGCGCGTAGTGATCGTTCTTTGGGCGGCTATCTACGTGCTCACTTAGCTCACCTCCAGCCTGGAGACTACTTCGCATTGCTGGCCTATATTGAGATGAACAGCCAGCACGCCACACAACTGCAAGAGATTCGTCAGTCGATTCGAGATGCAAAACAAGTCGCAACCTGTCTCGGCTTTGGTCCCCGTTTCTTGCACTCCACCGGGCAAGCCTACAAAGGAGGACCCAATACCGGAGTTTTTCTACAAATTACCTGCGACGATGCAATTGACTTAGCTGTACTAGGACAGGAATATAGCTTTGGAGTAGTTAAAGCGGCTCAAGCACGCGGTGACTTTCAAGTGCTAGCAGAGCGCGATCGGCGGGCATTGCGAGTGCATTTAGCAGATGTTGAGGCAGGATTGGCAACCCTAAAACACTTGATTCAACAGAGCTTAGTTTAGAAGGCAAAAGAGCTATTCACCCTGCAGAAACATCAATTTCTCTGTGGTTATACCCTGCCTTCGAAGATTTCTTGCAGATTAGCCTTGTCTAAACTGCAGTGCTGAAAGGTCAAGCTTTGAGCCGCTCAAGCTAAAAGCAACCTATTGCAGGCAAAGGGAAGAGCTAAAAGGATTACTACTTTACCCCTTGCCCTTTGCCCCTTTCTCATTTCTAAACAATAAGGAGAAGCAAGTATGCAACTTGGAGTCATTGGATTGGGACGTATGGGCGCAAATATTGTGCGGCGGTTGCTGCGCGATGGGCATGAATGCGTCGTGTTCAACCGCACACCCAGCAAAGTAAAACAGCTTGCGTCCGAAGGTGCGAAAGGGGCTTATACGCTCGACGATCTTGTACAGAAACTCGACAAGCCACGAGCTATTTGGCTAATGGTACCGGCTGGAGATCCAACTGAACAGATGGTAATGGAACTGGCTCAAAAGCTTGAGCCGGGAGACATTCTAATCGACGGTGGTAACTCCTACTACATTGACGATATTCGACGGGCAAAAGCACTGAAATCCAATGGAATTGATTACGTTGATATCGGTACCAGTGGCGGTGTGTGGGGACTAGAGCGAGGTTATTGCATGATGATTGGGGGACCGGAAGCTGCGGTTCAACACCTTGACCCCATCCTTAAAACACTGGCACCAGGATTAGGTACAATCTCCCGCACACCGGGTCGGGAAACTGTAGGCGGTACGGCGGAACAAGGCTATTTACACTGTGGTTCCAATGGTGCAGGGCACTTCGTCAAGATGGTGCATAACGGCATCGAATACGGTGTGATGGCAGCTTATGCAGAAGGCTTGAATATTCTGCATCATGCCAACGTGGGCAAGCAGCAACGGGCTGCCAACGCAGAAACCACTCCGTTACGCGAGCCAGCACACTACCAGTACGACTTCAATCTGCCAGACGTTGCCGAGGTCTGGCGGCGTGGCAGCGTCATTGCCTCTTGGCTGCTGGATTTAACAGCGATCGCACTCCTCGAGCAACCCAATTTAGCGAAGTTTACAGGTCGGGTGTCTGATTCTGGCGAAGGACGCTGGACAATCACTGCCGCGCTCGATGAAGGCACGCCTGCGCCAGTCCTCAGTGCTGCTCTCTATCAACGATTTAGCTCCAGAGGCGAAGACGAATTTGCCGCTAAGCTTTTGTCTGCGATGCGCTACCAGTTTGGCGGACATGTTGAAGAACAGGCGGAGATTGGAGCATGACCAGTGCGGCTATATCCCATCTCCCAACTGAAGCCTCCGTTCGTCCAGCGGAACCTTGCACGATCGTGATTTTCGGTGCAGCAGGAGATTTAACCAAGCGTTTATTGATGCCTGCGCTCTACAATCTAGCGCACAGTAATCTATTGCCAGAAGAGTTTGCGATCGTTGGTGTAGCTCACACGATGATGAGTCAGGACGACTTTCGCAGCAAACTCAGCCGTGATATTCGTGAGTTTGCAACGGTCGCGGTAGAGGATCAACTTTGGGAGCGGCTTGAGCAGCGATTGTATTACTTGTCAGGTGAGTTTCAGGATGCCAACACGTACCATCAGTTGCAAGATCTGTTGACTCAGATCGATCAAGAATGCGGCACTCAAGGCAATTACCTATTCTACTTAGCAACCTCGGCTAATTTCTTCTGCGACATTGTGGCGCAGTTGGGGGCAGCAAAGCTGACACAGGAGGACGATAAACACTGGCGACGGGTAATTATTGAAAAGCCGTTTGGACATGACTTAGCGTCAGCCCGTGCGTTGAACAAAGGCATCAGCACCGTGCTGAAAGAGAGTCAAGTTTACAGAATCGATCACTATCTGGGCAAAGAAACAGTTCAGAACATCCTGGTGTTCCGGTTTGGCAATGGCTTATTCGAACCGCTTTGGAACCGTGAGCATATTGATCATATCCAAATCACGGTAGCTGAGACAGTCGGCGTAGAAGGCAGAGGCAACTTTTACGAAGGCACAGGTGCAGTACGAGATATGATGCAAAACCACCTGTTTCAGCTATTAGCAATGACAGCGATGGAACCGCCGATTTCCTTTGAAGCCGATGCGGTACGGGATGAAAAATCAAAGCTGTTGAAATCTATTGTTCCACTGACACCTGAAGCTGTACTCCATAACGCTGTTCACGGACAGTATGGTGCAGGCTCTGTAAAGGATACAGAAGTACCTGCTTATCGATCGGAGCCACGAGTCGCACCAGACTCTACTACTGAAACTTATGTTGCTCTGAAGCTAAACATTGATAATTGGCGCTGGGCAGGGGTTCCCTTTTATTTGCGGACAGGCAAGCGTTTACCCAAGCGCCTGACTGAAATCTCTATTCAGTTTAAGCAAGTGCCCTCACTGCTATTCCGTCAAATGTCAATCGACAGCCTCACGCCCAATTTTTTGACCATTCGCATTCAGCCCGAGGAAGGAATTCATCTTCAGTTTGGAGCTAAGGTTCCTGGTCCGGCTATCAAGATTGACCCGGTAGAAATGGATTTTTGCTACGCCAACTACTTTGGCATGGCTCCCAGTACAGGATATGAAACCTTGCTCTACGACTGCATGATTGGCGACGCAACCCTGTTTCAGCGTGCAGACAACGTAGAGCTGGGCTGGAGCGTTGTTACGCCGATTCTCGATGCCTGGGCAGCAACACCGCCGCAAACCTTTCCCAACTACGCAGCTGGCACCTGGGGACCCAAAGCGGCAGACGAGTTACTGCAGAAAGAGGGCCGGCGCTGGCGTGTCCATCAGTAAATCTATCCTCAAAAACTTTCGTAGCCCAAACGCTAAAACTCACACAGCAATCCCAAAATCACTATCACCATTACCCATGTCGAACCTACCGTCTCCATCGTCTAAAGTCTCTCTGCTGCTTGCAGATGTGGATGGCACTCTGGTCACGAAAGAAAAAATATTGACCGATCGCGCCCGTGCTGCTGTTCAGAAACTTCAAGATGCAGGCATTCGTTTCACCATTACCAGTGGTCGTCCTCCCTTGGGCATGAAGATGATTGTGGAGACATTGGAGCTAACAGAGCCTATCGCGGCCTTTAACGGAGGTTTATTTCTCGATCGTGACTTTTCTATGCTCGATGAGAATGTTTTGCCAACAGCAACCGCCCAAACGATTGCCAAAATGATCACCGATCATCATTTAGATGTTTGGATCTATCGCGGCAGTGAGTGGTTCGTACACGAGCGGCATGGCCCTCACGTCGATCGCGAAGAGTGGACAGTCAAATTTTCACCAACAGTTGTAGCAAGCTTCGATAATTTATTCGACAACGTAGTGAAAATAGTCGGTGTTAGTGATGATCTAGAAGCCATTACTAAGTGCGAAGCCGATGTGCAGCAGGCGTTTAGCCAACAGGTTTGCTGTCAAGCAGGAGCCAGTTCCAGTGGCGGAGAACAGGTCTCTGCGGCTCGCTCTCAGCCCTATTACCTAGACGTGACCCATCCCCGTGCGAACAAAGGAGCAGTTGTTGACCGCCTCTCACAGTTGCTCGGAATTCCGAGAGAAGAAATCGCCACGATCGGGGATATGCCAAACGATGTACCCATGTTCGAACGCAGTGGCTTGAGCATTGCTATGGGTAACGCCAGTGTTGAGGTGCAACAGTGTGCCCACTACGTCACGACTTCCTATGAGGAGGAGGGATTTGCCAATGCAGTCGAATGGTTCATCTTAGGTAATGGAAAGCCAGCAGAATTATCCAGCAGCTACCTTCAACAATCGACTGTTTAACTCTGCAATCGACAAAGCTGATTGTCCCTGCTGTTCTGATCGACTGCTACGTCACATCCGTTACCACAGTGTGCACTGGGTTTGCCGAAGCTGCCGACAAGGAATGCCCGTCTTAAACCCTCTTGCAACCAAAAAGGTTTAACCCAAGTTATCGAACGGGAGATAGAACAATGACTCAACGAGTAAAAGAAATTCTCAGTTGGTACGGTAGTGATAATCCAGGAACGCTGACCAACCTGGCGCGGGTACTCAATCACGGCAGACTGGCGGGAACGGGCAAGCTCGTAATTTTGCCCGTTGATCAAGGCTTTGAACATGGGCCTGCCCGCAGTTTTGCCTCTAATCCCCCTGCTTACGATCCGCGTTATCACTTTGAGCTAGCAATCGACGCAGGCTGCAATGCCTACGCTGCGCCGCTAGGTTTTCTAGAAGCTGGGGCACGGGAATTTGCAGGTGAGATTCCGCTAATCCTCAAATTGAATAATCACGATGTGCTGTTGGATGAAACCAATCCAACCCAAGGACTCACAGGCAGTGTGCAGGATGCCCTGCGTTTGGGCTGTGTGGGAATTGGCTTTACCATCTACCCAGGTTCATCTCAACGGTTTGAGATGTATGGGCAAATTCGGGCCTATGCCGAGGAAGCGAAACGTCACGGATTGATTGTCATGATCTGGTCGTATGCACGGGGGGCAGATCTCAGCAAGACGGGCGAGACAGCGATTGATGTTATTGGTTATGCGGCTCAAATTGCAGCTCAGTTAGGCGCTCATATCATTAAGGTCAAACTGCCGAATGAACATATTGAGCAGGAAGCGGCTCGTAAAGTCTACGAAAAAGAACAAATTGCGATCGCAACCTTAGAAGAACGGGTACGCCACGTCGTGCAATGTACTTTCTATGGACGGCGAATTGTGATTTTTTCGGGCGGCACGATTGACACTGATGAGGCTTTACTGGCTGAAGCTCACGCTATCCAAGCAGGTGGGGGATTTGGTTCGGTTATTGGGCGTAACTCGTTCCAACGCTCCAAGCCAGATGCCTTGCGGCTACTCAACAGCATCATGGATACGTACAACTCCCGGGGTGTACTCAGTCATGCCCAGCATTAGCCCGAATGATGATATGGGGATTTTCAGCCATGATATCAACCAACACAAAGATTCAAACCTTTGCCGACGCTGAGAGCCTTGAACAGGCAGCAGTTATCCAATTTGTGCAGATTGCAGAAGCCGCCATCGCAGCGCGGGACAGGTTTACCGTTGCCTTGTCGGGGGGCTCAACTCCTAAACGCCTGTATCAACTCCTGGCAACACCTGAGTGGCGCAACAAAGTGGACTGGAACAAGGTTCATCTATTTGGGGCGACGAGCGGCACGTTCCCCCTGATCACCCAGACAGCAACTACCGCATGGTGCGAGAGAGTTTGATCGATCACGTGCCAATTCCAGAAGCCAATGTTCATCGCATTAAGACAGAAAATCCTGATGCTGCTCAGGTTGCAAGTGAGTATGAGCAGTTGTTGCGACCGTTCTTCGCACTAAGCGAACATGAGTTACCCCAGTTTGATTTAGTCTTGCTCGGCATGGGTGCAGATGGGCATACGGCATCCCTCTTTCCCCAAATAGGAGCAATTTTTGAGCTAAAGCATCTAGTTGTTGCACCGTGGATTGAAAAGTTCAAAACCCACCGCATCACATTAACACCGCCGGTAATCAACAAGGCTTTACAGATCATCTTTTTTGTAACAGGAGTAGAAAAAGCCACGGCCCTGAAGTCAGTATTAGAAGGCATCTATCAGCCCGAGCGTTTCCCAGCTCAAATTATTCGCTCAACGCACGGTACTCTGCTGTGGATGGTTGATCAAGCTGCTGCAAGCTCACTATCAACTGTTAGCTTGGTGAAAACGTAAACTGCGAAGCAAGGGAGGCGCTGTTCTTTGGGCCTTTCTTGCAACCTAGACGTATAACAGCTAACTAAACTCAACAGTGCCAGTAGCTAGCACTGTTGGGTTTAGAGTGAGAGAATCAGGGTTTTAGATGCCAGCTTGACCAACTAACTAATAGTCGTTGTTGCAGCCGCTACCTTCTATTCTGGGAGCGGCTTATTGCTGTGTTGCTGATAGTGACGTTTGGCCTTGGAGCGGTTTCCACAGGTTTTCATATCGCACCAGCGGCGGGTGCCGTTCTTTGAGGTGTCGAAAAAATACAAAATGCAATCCGGGTGATCACAAGTACGAATCCGACCTGGAGCAGTTCTTAGCAAGCCAAGCAAATTTTGAGCGGCTAGCCAAGCTACTCGCCAGGATGACGGAACTTCGGGAATAGTCTCGGGACCATCCTTGCCCAGTTGCTCCAGCACACGCCCCTGTGCAAGGACGACATTCAGGGCATTCCGAGCTGCAATATCGCTGGGAGACTCCAGCACTTTTCGGATGGCGGCACGGGTTTCGATCAGCCTCAGACGCACAGTTTCAACCAGCTCATCTTGCTGGAGGCTATGTTCTTCCAGCCAAGCAGTCGTGCCTACAGCAGTGCTTAGAAGATCTTGGCGCAAGCCGCTCTCTAACCATTCTGTGTTCAGCAGATCCAGAGCGAGAGGTTCTCCGGTCAGAGGACGTTGGGAAATCACAAGCCCATTCTAACCCCTGAAAAATCTTGAATGGTTAGAAAAGCTATGATATTCTGACTCTAACCCTTCAAACAATTTGAGCAGTTAGAATACGGATCAAACTCAAGCCTGTACAGACAAGGGGCTTTCTAAAACGAACTTTGAAGCGAGCCCCGACTGGGACTCAAACTGCTTATCCAGAAAATTAGAGGACCGGTCAATGCTCAAGTTGTACAGTCACTCATTGTCAGGAAATTGTCACAAGGTGCAGTTGATGTTATCCCTGCTCGGCTTGGAGTATGAACTCGTACCCGTTGACCTGCTCAACGGCGAGCAGAAGGCTCCAGCGTTTCTGGTCTTAAACTCACTAGGACAAGTCCCCGTCTTTATTGATGGGAAGCTTCTCATTCGAGATGCACAAGCCATTTTGGTCTATCTAGCAAGGCGCTACGGTGAGGCTTGGCTACCGATTGAGGCTGAACCCCTAGCTAGAGTCATGCAGTGGTTGTCTACAGCAGCCAACGAGATTCAACACAGTTTCTCAGCTGCAAGGCGACATTATATGTTCAACACACAGGTGAACCCAGAGCCAGCACAGCAAAAAGCCCATCAACTGCTGCAAATCCTTGACCAACATCTGCATGAGCGGAGCTGGCTCGAACTGAGCCGTCCAACCATTGCAGATATCGCTTGCTTCCCATATATCAACTTGGCTGCAGAGGGCAAAATCTATTTAGACAATTACCCCAACGTGCGGGCCTGGACTACACGTATCAAGCAGCTTCCCGGTTATGTTGGCATGCCAAGCCTTTAGACCTTTCAGTCTTCATGCATTGAAGATTTTTCAGCCCGAAAACTGCGCCTTCTGAGGCGCTTGAATAGGAGTTTCTTATGCCGCGTAAATTTAGCCAAATCGCTTTCACACCTGCGGTTAAAGCAGCCCAAACTCGTCACGGTTCGCGTCAAATATATGCACGCTTCGAGGAAAGTGGTCCAGCCAATGACAAGGTCACAGCCGAAATAAGCCAGTTCATCGCTGAGCGTGACAGCTTTTATCTGGGAACAGTCAGTGCCAATGGTTGGCCCTACATTCAGTTCCGAGGTGGGCTCCCCGGTTTTTTGAAGGTAATTGATGAGAATACGCTGGGCTTTGCAGATTACAAAGGTAATGCACAGTACATCACGGTTGGCAATCTGGCTGAGAACAACAAGGCATTTATCTTCTTGATGGATTATCGCAATCGCAGGCGTCTAAAGCTATGGGGCCGTGCCACAGTCGTTGAAGATGACACCGGCTTGATTCAGGATCTATGTGATTCTAATTATCCGGTTGAGATTGAGCAGGCAATTCTCTTTCAGGTCGAAGCTTGGAATTGGAATTGTCCACAACATATTCCCATTCACTACTCAGAAAATGAGGTTACTGAAATAGTCAACAAGCTTCAAGATCGAATTGTGGAATTAGAGGGTCTGCTAACTCAGAAATGAGCAGATCTTTGCAACATCAGGTCTGGCTAAGTCTTAATTAGAATAAATGAGTCAGTTTTTAGGCTCAGCCTCCGTGCTCAGTTTTTAGGTTGATTCTGAAGAAGCTGATATCTTACACTTGCAAACATTAGTCACAGCACAATGAGCCGGTTCAGGTGCAAGATCTTGGCTTCTAATTAAATAATGCAGCGCAAATGAGCCAGCTTACCGTGACTAATCTACAACTTGTACAGAGCGAACTCAGTACAAAATGCTCGTGCAAGATATCAGCAAGTCGCTCTTATTGTTGTCCTCAGCAAGGTAGTAATTGGAAGCTTGCCAATCAGACTAAATACTGATGCAGTTGCCACTGAAACTGCAACTGCTCATTGTAGAGAGCCTCTCGCAGTTCTGTTCTCAATTCTGCCACCCTAGCCTCAGCATTACGGAGCGCTGCCTCTCTTTGTGCTCGCTGTGCAAGATAAGTGCCCACCGTCTTGATCTGCACTCGGCTCAGGGCTTCTAAGCGCTCTTTCGCTGCCAGAACTGCTAGCCGACCCCGCCAAACCTCGTCAAGAATCTCTACCGATGGCCGAAGCGATGCAGTGATCTCCATGGGAGCCTTTGAACTCTTCACGGATATAGTACACCAGTACTCACTGGACGCAAGGGGTAGGTTCTCTGAACTCTTTTCTTGCCTGTGCAACCGTTGGGCAGGCGGCATGGTAATGCCAGTCACCTGAGGTATTCCCTAACCCATTCATGAGACCACTAGCAGCATCATTCAGCTCACTGCGAACCTTCTACGTAGCAGCAGGCGACACTTCATTACTGAGCTGAACTTCAACACGATGTAAAATTCGTTACCTCTCTCTAACAAGCTTTGATCTAGGACACCTGAAGGCATCATTGATTACAACATGCAATCATCTTCAAGCAGGTTTAGTTCTCGTTAATCCACCATCGTCCTGAATCGCAGATGGTTCAGTTTTGTCAGGAGCAAGATATTTAATTTAGCTGCTGGCAGTTTGGGAGGAAGTTGCTGTCAGAACAATATCTCGGTCAGCCGGAGCCTCGGCAAAAACAGCTAAGCTCCACCTGACTACAGAAATACAAGAATCTAGTGAATGCTTTGATCGGTTTGCAACTGTTTCAAGGTCTAGTATTCACCACTACAATGTTGCTTAAAGATACGCTGTCAGCCTAGCAAATATCGCGTCCCATATATTCTTGAGCCCGTCATCCTGGCCTGTGTGAGTATGAGAAGACAGCTAGGAGTAGCCACACACATTGCAGAGACAGATAAAATCTTTAGTTTTACTTTAGACCCTCAAAACTATCAGCAACTGGAATCTATTTTGACTCACCCAAGAGCTCCCTGCCAGTTGATTGGTGAGCGTGGTGGTGATTTCAGAGATGAGTATCGACGTTAGCACCGTTTTATGATGCTACTGAAATTGGTCGTGTAGACAAAATGAGCAAAAAATGAGCACTTTTTGGTCTGGCCCCTACCCAATCTGTTCGTCACTCTGTGAATGGTACAGTTCAGGGCTCGGACAAGCATGAATCAGCCAGACCCGTACATTACTGGTTACAATCTTGGCCTTGCAGGACATGACCTGCCTGATGAACTTCTCAGCCTCTTAGCCTGGGCTGGCTGGCTGGCTGGCCTTCAAGAGCACAGAAATTTGCTCTACCAAGGCTTCATATTTCAATCTGACCAAACTATTTAGCTGCATTGTCAAAACTCAAGTTACCAACCCCGGTGCTTTCTAGGTAGGCCGGGGATTTGCTTGCTCCCAACTTTGCTCCACAGGCAAAAAGTGCTCTACCAGCTAACTGAGTAAATACGCTCAATTGATTAAGAATGGTCCTTGTCACTCTGACCCAAATCCTCGACCGAAACAGTGAGATTAGCTCTCTAATCACAACAGCCCCAATCGCAACAGCCCTAATCACAACAATGAGAGGCGTAAGTTCCCCACCGCCATCTCAACTTTTTCTTGCTTCAGCTCAGTTCTCAAAGGAAACGATGCTGTCTGCAGCAGATCCAGCGCTAGGTTGGTTGGATTGTTTGATGCGCACAATTCAACTTAAAAACCAGCAGCCAGCTGAAAGTTTCAAACAGGCACATAGTTGAATTCAGTATAATTGCCGAAGGCGATGTGTTTTGAATGACCTTCTTCACAACCACTACTGAGCAGCCAGAGATTGCGGCTACCAAAGCAGACTAATACTCTAGCTGGGCTTTTTGTCAGACGAGAACCAACCACTAGGGGGATCATTTCAGTGTTTACCTTCTCGACCTTTGCTCGTATTGTCAAGTTTTTGGATTCTGACCAAACTTTGGCCTGGATTATTTCTAAAGGGACCCTTGCCACTAATGCTGTTGCTGTTGGTTTAGTAGTCAAAGGGTTAGCGCTACACACCGGTTTACCTTTATCAATGACTGCCATTCCCTTAATCATCTATACCTGCCGTTATCGCTACGAAAGCCGACGCAGATTGCCCACAGCCAGATCTCAAATTAGTGGTGTCCTCGTCTGGGGTTGCTTAGCAGGTCAAAGCCTTATCTTCAGCGGCGGGATTCTCTAGAGCTGCACTTGAGCCTCCGGGCTCAAACCTGTCAGACTAAGCAGCAGGCCCAGTAACCGGCTCAGTAACCGACTCACTAACAGCTGAACTGCGATGGTCCTAGTAGCAACTCATCCGGTGGCACTCATTCGTGAAAGCGACCCGTGCGCTCATTCCGTTAGCTGGGCTTGCCTCGCGTCTGCATCCCGCAACCCGAGTCATTCCTAAGGCACTACTGCCTATACCCGGACCCGATGGTTCTCTGCGGCCAGCAGTGGACTGGATCGTGCGCGAGGCAGTTGCCAGCGGCATTGATGAGGTCGTGCTAATCATCTCGCCCCGTGATGGAGACTTGATTCGTCACTACTTCGAGGAGCCACCCTCAGTTGCACCAGAGGGGACTAGCAGCCGCCGTATCTTAGCTGCCTGGGAAGCAGTGGCAGAGTTGGCTAGGCAACTCATCTATGTTGAGCAGCCGACCCCAGGCGGCTTCGGCGATGCAGTTCTGCAAGCGCAGGCAGTCGTTGGCAGCGAGCCCTTCGTCTTGCTACTAGGCGACCATCTCTATCGGTCTCACACGGCAGTTTCCTGCGTGCGCCAAGTTCTCAACCTAGCCGAACATACTGGGCAAGGGGTTTTGGCTGTGAGCCGGTGCGGAGAAGCAGAACTGAGCCAGCGTGGTGTTATTGGCGTTCAGCCCCTGCCCGGACCCACAGACCAGTTTAAGCTCACTGAAATGCATGAGAAGCCTACGCCCCAAGCAGTGGCAAACCTACGCATCTCCGGCACTAATCCACCGCAGTACTTTTGCCTATTTGGCATCTACCTATTGCCCGCCCGGTTCATGGCCGATTTAGCGGCTGCGAGTCAGCAACAGCAGGGTGAACTAGATTTGTCAGGCGCTTTGCAACGTTGGATTTCCCGCGATGGCGGCCTAGCTTATGAAGTAGCAGGGGAATCCTTTGACATCGGCATGCCTGACCAATATCGCAGAACAGTCATCCGTTTCTCGGAACCACTGTAGAAGCTTTTGTTCACCAAGCTCTTGTTTGCAAACCTACAAAACTCTGTTCAGCAAACTATAAAGTACAGAGTTAACAATACTCAAAGCGATTGCACCCAACAGAGCACTCCAAATCCCCCAACGTAAGCGGAATCCGCTTACCAGCAGAGCGGCTAAACCGAAGATAATCGTGTTCACAATCAACGCCAAAATGCCCAGCGTCAAAATCTTGATCAGGGGTAGGCTCACCAAAGCTGAAAGCGGCCAGAGTAGAGCATTCAAGATACCGAAAACCGCCGCTGACACCACAGCCTTGCCAAAGCTATCAATCTCAATGCCTAAAGGCAACTTAGAGAGAATAAACAAGCTGACACTAGTTACCAACCAGCTTAAAAGAATCCCGACCATAGTTCAGATAGCTCCTTGCATGAGTAGTGGTAGGTTTAGAAGAGTTGCCTCTAGAGCCTATCGCAAGGCCTGACCTCTGTATATAGATAGAACTTCACCGGTTCTTATAGAAATTTTGCTACAAATAACCGACCCGCTAAGCTAACCCTCCCAGTCCCCAAGCTAGCAAGATCGCAACACTGGCTCCAATCAGAGTATTCACAGCATTAACAACCTCATTGGTTAACCAGGGCAGGCGCGATTGCAAAGTTGCTCCAATCACACTTTCTATAGTTGTGGCAACCAATGCTGCTATGACGCTTAGCAGCACGCCCAGCCAGTTCACCAGTCCCACAGCCAGCCCTACTAATGCGAGGGCCAGGGAACCCATAACACCAGCCAGAGTCCCCTCCGCACTCACCGCTCCCTCTGTACCCCGGGGCACAGGTGCCAGTGTCGTAATTAGAAAGGTGTGTTTACCGTAGGCTTTGCCTACCTCACTCGCTGTCGTATCCGAAAGCTTGGTCGCAAAACTGGCAACATAGCCGAGCCATAACAACTCTTGGACTGGCGAAGGTGACAGCGCCGCGGCTAAAGCACAGAGCGCCCCTGCCAGAGCAGAACCCCATACATTTTCAGGTCCCCGCGCACCGTCTCGCTTCTCAGCAATGCCCTCAGCCTGCTTACGAGCCATGCCGACCCGGGTCACCCCAGACCCCACCAGAAAGTAGAACATCACAACGACGTACCCCTGCCAGCCCAGGGTCCCCCAAACTAGGACACCCAAGGCCCAGGCATGTAGCAACCCAGCGGGGGTGAGTAATTTCTTCGGTGCAACCCAGGCAACCAGCACTAGGACACTGTTGAGGGCAACCCCGATCAACCAAGGCATCAATTCTGCACTACTCATGCCAATCGTCCCCGCTCAAGCTAGCTCCCCCATTTTGCTAGAAATTAGGGACACTGTGCGCAGGAGACTATGTTATGAGTTTCACTGGAACGGTTCGCTTCCATTTGGCCTTTCCGGTCAATGACCTGGTTAAAACGCGAGCATTTTACGTAGAAGGTTTGGGTTGTGAGCTGGGGCGTGAATCCGCTTACTCCTTGATTCTGGGCCTAGGGGAGCATCAACTCGTTGCCCACCTCACGGCAGAACCCCTAGAACCCCAAAACGGGATTTATCCCCGTCATTTTGGTTTGGTTTTCGAGCTAGAGTCTGACTGGGAAGCACTTCTGGAAAGGGCACAGCGCCACCAATTAACCTTCTACCAGCAACCCAAGCACCGCTTCCCCGGCAGCCCTCTAGAACATCGGACCTTCTTCCTGGCCGATCCTTTTCACAACTTGCTGGAATTCAAGTTCTACCGCCATAGCAGCGCAATCTTGGGCCAGCGGGAGCTAACTCAGGTGGGTGACAGAGGCTAAGCCACTCTGACCGACCTGAAACTGCGTCGTCATACCCTTGACATACAGCAGCCATGCGAACCAGATACTTTGAGCTTGGCGAGAACATTCGCAGAGATTTAAACTCCCCCGGCGACGGGGGTTTTTTATGCTGTCAAGCAGGCACCCCAGTCCAAAAAATTCCTGGGCAACAGGCCACAAACGATTCCCAAAGTCCGCCTGCTAATGGTATGGTAATAATCCGTGAGTCATGGGTCGGTGCCCGAGCGGTTAATGGGGGCGGACTGTAAATCCGCTGGCTACGCCTACGCTAGTTCGAATCTAGCCCGGCCCATCTCAACTGAAATAGCCCTCCAGCAACAGCTTGGAGGGTTTTTTAGTATTTGAGCGGTGGAGAGACCCCACGAGCGAGACCTCTCTAACGCAGGAAAATCAGGAGAGCAAGGTTGAAAGCTGGGTTGCTCAATTTGAGAAGTACTACTTCGACCAGCGCAAACGCAACGGTCAGCCGGACAAACATGGCAAGTTAGGACTGCAAGTCGCAATGGATTGCCAGTAGCAGGCTTAGGATGCCTCTCTCGCTTTTAATTGCAAATTCAGCTGTAAGACAGGGCGAACTTCGGTGCTCGGCGGATAGTAATTGAGATCTGCTTCCATCAGGTGATGAGGCAAATCGCAAATGGTTATCTCCTCCAGAGATTGCCAATGCAGTCTTCGAAAGAAGCGCACATTTTGTAATTGCACCGTTGCTAAGAAACGGGTGCAGCCCCAAGTATTAGCCGTTGTAACGGCCTTATAGATTAGGCCCTTACCAATCTGACCCGCACGACGATAATCCTGATGGACCCCCAGCCTGCCGCCGTACCAAAGTCCAGGCTGTGGCTCATAGATGCGGACGACCCCTACTACTGGGTTACAGGCAACTGCTTCGTGATCGATAGCCACAATCGGATAGGCGATTGCATCGATCTCATCTTCATCACTGTCTGCGAATAGAGCTTGTTCGCCGCAGAAGATAGTCTGCCGCAACTTAAAGTAGTTTGCTACCTCACTAGAAGATAGCGCCAGCTTAAAGCTATAGCGTTGGTTAATCTGAGTCTCCATGTCCCTAGAGATGTTTTAGCGTTTAAGCAAGCGTCAGGATAAACGCAGCTATTTTTCGAAGGTAGAAAGAGCAGAACAAGCGCCACACTTGGCACAGCCTGCCTTAATTTCTGCGGAAGACATTCCGGCTTGTCTCAGCATCTTGCCAACTTGTGCATACAGAGCGAACATAAACTCGCTCTTGGGTGCAGGATGATTAGCGAGCGGCGTTCCGGTAATTGGGACAAAGGGTACGACAAAGGGATAAACCCCAAGCTGAATAAGACGCTCACTGGTTTTGAGGAGTGTTTCCAAGCTATCGCCTAGACCCGCTAGCAGATAAGTGCTGACCTGTCCCCAACCAAAAACATCAACCGCTGCCGCAAAAGCCTCGAAGTAATACTCCAGAGGTACAGTTGCTTTGCCGGGCATGATTTTGGCCCGCACCTGTGGGTCAGCGGCCTCTAAATGCATGCCTAAACTATCAATACCCGCGGCTCGCATGCGCTCCAACCAAATGAAATCATCGGGCGGTTCACACTGAGCTTGAATCGGAAGATTGACTCTGGCTTTCACTGCTCTAGCGCATTCAGTCAGGTAAGCTGCGCCGCGATCAGTGGTGTTGGGGGTTCCAGTGGTCATTACTAGATGTTTTACGCCATCTAGCCGTACCGCAGCCTCTGCCACCTCTGCCAATTGGTTAGGGGTTTTACGAGCAATGGTGCGCCCAGCGTTCAATGATTGCCCAATCGCACAAAATTGGCAGGAAGTTGCTGTGTCGTTGTAGCGCATGCAGGTTTGCAGAACCGTCGTCGCTAAAACGTCATGACTGTGCAGCAGGGCAATTTTCCAATAAGGAATCTCCTCAGCAGTTGTGAGATTGTAGAACTTGGGTTGCTTGGGAAACTCGATCGCTGTTACTGCAGCTCCATCTAGCTCTAAAACTGCTTCTGAAACTGCCTGATCTGCTGCCTGCTCAAGCTTGACCGTGTAGGGTGATTGCGCTGCCGTACTGTTAAAAATTGGCACCATCACTGTTGTGCCATCTACAGTCACGGCTTTGTGGTCGGAGGGACCTGCTCCACCTTTGCGTCCGTCAGCGCCAATCCCAGGTTTAATCAGCTTCAGCCCGTGGGACTGTAATTGTGTAATCAACTGTTGTTTGTTCACAGGCATTCAGCGTTCAGTTAACCTCTTCAGAACACGATTGAACGGCAATTAGGAATTAGTAATGAGCAATGAGGGGTCAACCGATACAGGCATTCCACTCGAAGTTTGCCCATTAGTCGATGCCTGCACCGGTTTTTCTGGCTCCTTGTCCAGTTCCTGCTTTCCAACTGTTTTCGTCAAAGCTCTAGCCTCCATATTCACTTGCAGCCGTAGTAGATCGGGACGGGCATAATGCCCTACACAATCCATCATTCGCTTGCGTTTAGTGATCAGGGAGAAGTCCAAGTCAGCAATGGCAATTCCCTCTCCTTCAGTGATCGGTGTACAGAGATGATTGCCCTCGGGACCGATGATTGCGGTGTTACAGCCACCACTCAGTACTCGCTGTAACTGAGGATCGGCAGTAATCTGTGCTACTTGTTCAGGCGAGAGCCAACCAGTGGCATTGACGACAAAACAGGCAGATTCCAAGGCATGATGTCGGATCGTGACTTCGATTTGATCAGTGAAAATCTGCCCGACTAAGGAACCAGGAAACTGAGCACAGTGAATCTGTTCGTGTTGAGCCATGAGGGCAAATCGAGCCAGTGGATTGTAATGCTCCCAACAGGCAAGGGCCCCAAGCTTGCCTACGGCTGTATCCAGCACCTTTAAGCCCGAACCGTCCCCCTGCCCCCAGACCATCCGCTCGTGGTAAGTGGGGGTAATTTTGCGTCGCTTGAGGAGCAGCGTGCCATCAGCGTCGAAGATCAGCTGGGTATTGTAGAGCGAACCGTTGTCCCGCTCGTTCACCCCCAGCACCACGACCATACTGTGAGAGCGGGCTGCACAACTGATTGCCTCTGTGACCGGTCCAGGCACTGTCACCGCTTCTTCGTAGAGCCGCATGTGCTCTTTGCCCATCAGCACCGCAGGCTGCACAAACGAAAAATAGGGATAGTAGGGAACAAAGGTCTCAGGAAAAACGACCAGTTGCGCGCCTTCTTTAGCCGCTTGGTCTATCGCCTGTAAAACTTTTTCGGTTGTGCCATCACAGCTAAACAGAACCGGGCTAATTTGTACGGCTGCCGCTCGAACTTTACGGGAGTAATCCACGGTTTGTCTCTAGAGAGTCCAGGTATCGAGAATGAGTGCACCATCTTTACGATGCAGGAGCACCAGATCCAACACATCGAGGGGACTAATCGGACGAATTCCCGGAATCAGAGACGGTTCGCCGTGGCCGTATAAGGCTTGTAAGGCGAAGCGACAGGCGTAGACTTTGCCGCCTTCAGAGATGAATTTGCTGATCTGATTATTAAAGTTCTGATGTCCAGGGAAGGCTTCATCCCCGATCTTAGGAAAGCCGCGCTGAACGCCCAAAGTGACACCAGGACCATAAAGTAGAATTGAGGTTTCGAATCCCTTACGTTGCAAGCGGGTCGCCTGCAATAGATTCACGAAACCAATCGAACCTTCAAAGGCAACCGTGTGGAAAGTTACGAGTGCTTTTTCGCCTGGGTCTGCTTTGACGTCAGGAAATACTTTTTCTTCGTAATCGACAAAGAAGTCACCAACTTGATGGGCGGGGGCGGTTACTTCAGGCATAGTTTTCTCCTAAGGCCATAAGGTTTGTAGTTCCTAGAGCTAACAGAGAATGGAAATGCTCAATAAAGTCACTTGGAAGAAGTGAGATCTACACAAACAACTCAATCTCCAGGCTCTAGGGGTGCTGTAGGCAATTAACAGCATTAACTGTTTGGTTTAACCTCCAGCCCTTGGGGTTGTGTGCAAGGTTAAGTTCCGCTTCAATGAGGTTTTGTATCTACCAATACGAAAGCTTTAGGTCTAGCACTAAGACCAGGCATAACAAGCGATACGGTTCAGATTGAACTAAACTTGTCCTCCATACCTGTCGATTTCGATAGGTTAACCATGGTTGGTTGGAACTCAGCTGTATTTTTTAGCCAATCCAGCCATTCACCATGACCTGATGCAGCGCCTGATAGCGAGTCCGTGCCTTTAGCTTAGTAAGAGTGTTATTCATATGAAACTTGACGGTGCTCTCGCTGATCATGAGCTGGCTAGCAATATCGCGGTCCCGCAGCCCCTGAGCCAGTAAAGCCATAATTTCCAATTCCCGGTCTGAGAGCAGTTGCTGCACAGTAGCGGCGTCGATTCCCCAACTCTTACCTTGACTGGCTGCTCCAATCGCCTGCCGTAGCTGCTCCGGACTGACTGATAAATCAATCTGGGCTTTAATTCCCTTCGGGACTGCCTGCTTTTTCTGATTAATCCATATGCCTCGTTTAGCAGCTTGGCATTGCACCAGATCATCAGTCAGTAAAGGCACCTCGTCGTCGGCTGTATCGCAAACTCTTAGCCCTGCTAAAAAAGCTAAGTGAGTGAATGCCAACTGCAAACCTGGAGAACTACAACGAATTTGCAAGCGCGCTCCCAGAGCAGAGTGAGGATAGGGAATCTTGAGTAAGATCTGAATTGCACGCTGGTTACTTTCGATTTGAGTGTGTAGGGTTCCCCCTAAACAAGCAGTCGTGAAGAACAAATCGCCTAAGACTGATCGCACCCACTCTTTAGGCTCCTCAGTGTTTAGGTCGGGGGCAGGAACAATGGCTTCCAGTGCAACAGATTCTGCCGTGTAAATTAACCGACAATAAGCACACTTGAGCTGATTTAAAATTTCTGCTGTTTGTAGAAAAACGTGAATCAGGGGTAGCGATAGAGGTTGCTCTGTGCCGACTAGTGTTAAGCGAGCCGAAGCTAAAATGCTGGCAATCTGATCAGATAGCGAAAGATAATTAAAAGATAAGCTCTGGGCTGAAGACTGCCAAGACTCCTTCTCTTTTTGATGTTGCAAAGCTGCATCTAAGGCAACTGTCACCATTGTGCACAGAGTTTGTAAAACCTCTAAAAACTCTGGTGCCATTGTGTGATAACTGAAGGTCGCTAAGACACCAACAACTCTGCCTTTAATGGCCAGAGGATAACCTGCAAAACCTCGAATATTGTTAGCAATTGCCCATTCTCGATTGCCCACCCAAGGCTCATCAGCTAAGTTATTGCTGAGGAAAGAAACACGGTTCTGAGCGATTTTGCCAACTTTGTAGGCTCCCATTGGGATCTTGGCAAAGAACCCATTGACATGGGTATACATGCCAGAGGAGGCGACCAGCCTCAGAGTCTTTTGATCTGGTTCCAAAAGCCAGATTCGGGCAAAGGCGCAATTGAATTTTTCAACCAGCCCACGCGTCACCCAGGCTGCAATTTCCTCTGGGTCAAGACAGCCCGAGAAACCCTGAGCGATCTCATTGCCTTGTTGTAAATCGAATAGGAGCCGTGTCGAATCGAGTAATTCAGCGATGGGGTCAGGCATTGAACGTCTATCGAAGACTCCAATCTCATTGATGCCTAAATCCCTCCTTGACTCTGTATCTCAACTCACTTCTGCTGGTATTCGAGCCCTACAGCCCTGGCTTAGGACGGTTTCTGCGCAGCCAATAAGCTTAGGTCCTGCTGCATTGCAAGCATGACTTTATCGGAGAGCGGTTGTCCGGCTTTAAATTCATGGGCAACTTCCGCAATCCGCTTGAGGTACTGCTCCGATTTCCCTAAGCTCCTAGCTGCCTGATACCAAGCGCGTAAACTCTCAACTGAAGTGGCAGGTGCCTGAGCCGTTTTAGGGCTGTTCTGATTCAAACTCAATCGCTCTTTAGGACTCTCTAAAGCTTCTAACGGCTTCTTCCGGCTCCGCTTAGTAGTAGTGCGGGCTTTGGCTGGCTGGTTCTCTTTGACTGCTGGTCTTTTTGTGACTGGTCTTTTGGCTGGCTGGCTTTGCCCCGGTTGAAACTTCGGCTCAGCTGCCGAGTTCGTCTTGGTATGAGGTGTTTCCCAAGTCTTGCGCAGATCTGACCAGAACATCACTACATCAGCACAACCATTTTCACACTTCAGGAAATACTTCTTAGCGACCTTTTTAGAGGGCAGCTTGGACATAGATTGTTTGCATTGGGGGCACTTGGTTCGAGAGCGCTCTCGTTCTCGTGAGCCAGTGCGTGGCGGCGCAGTTGGAAATTGAGCCAGGATTACCTTTTTAGCCTTTTCCAAAGCAGGAATGAGATAGGCCTGATTCCAACTGACTAGGTATGCCTCCCAAAGTTGTTTGCCTTCTGCAATCTGGTCCAGGCTTACTTCCATTTGCGCGGTGAATTCGCTTTCTACCAAGTCCGGAAGCCCTGTGGTTAGAACTTGATCGGTTTCTAAACCTAAGGCAGTTGGGTGCAAAACCTTGCCCCGAGTCTCAACATACTCACGCTGTTTGAGAATGCCAACAATGGCTGCAAATGTGGAAGGACGGCCAATGCCTTTTCGCTCCATCAGCTGTACTAATTTTGGTTCGCTATAGCGAGGTGGTGGCTGAGTTTGTTTCTCTTCGTGAGCAGCTTTTTTAAGTTGCAATTGCTGATTTTGGGTGAGTTCTGGTAAGGCGACGGCAGTGTCCAAGTTGTCCCAATAGCGGCTGTAACCAGCAAATTCAACGACCATGCCCTTTGCCTGCCAAAGCAGAGGACCAGACTGAATCAAGGCACGGGTTTTGAGCAGACGAGCTGCTGCACACTGTGAAGCCAAAGCCCGTCGCCAGATCAGGTCATATAGACGGTGCTCATCCTGGCTTAGACAGCCAGCTAAAGCTTCGGGCGTGAGGCTAATTTCGGTAGGCCGAATCGCTTCATGGGCCGCTTGGGACTCAGCTCGATTACGATGCCGCGTTTGTTTGGCAGGCAGGTTCTGAGGATCATGCTGCTGTAGATAGGCTCGTACTGCCTCAACAAACTCAGGCGCAAGCGCAACACTATCTGTGCGCATGTAAGTAATCACGCCCTGTCGCTTGCCGCCGGGTAGATCCACACCCTCATAGAGCTTCTGAGCGACTTGCATCGTCTTCTCCGGCGAGAAGCTGAGTAGGGCACCTGCGCTCTGTTGCAGTGAACTGGTAATGAAGGGCGGGGGCGGCGGCTTGTGGGTCTCTTGCCCTTCAACACTCACCACCTGATGGACATGCTGCCGCGCCAGCTTGACCAAGCGCTCGGCCTCCTCTAGGCTGGTCACCCGCCTGGATTCGGGTGCTTTTACCCGCTCTTGGGCATCAGTGGCATCGTCTAGGTTGGCTTCTGGATTGGCTTCTGGGTCTACTGCGGTTTCAGGGGCATGAGTCTCAGGGGCATGAACTGTCCCTTGTACCGAACCGTGGTAGTAAGCCCGGAACCCCTGCTGATACTCGCACCAGACAGACCAGTAGGTTTGGGGAACGAAGGCTTGAATTTCACGTTCGCGCAAGCAGACTAGATGGAGCGCTGCGCTCTGCACTCGCCCGGCTGATTTACCTCCCGTCGATTGCCACAGCAAGGGCGAGACTCGATAGCCCACAAGCTTGTCGAGACACTGACGGCAACGCTGAGCGCTTACCAAGTGCTCGTCAATCGGTCGGGGCGAACGTAGCGCTGCACGTACGGCCTGCTCTGTGATTTGCGTGTAGGTAATGCGTCTGGGATTGCGCAGCTTCAACTCCCGAGCCAAGTGCCAGGCGATAGCTTCCCCTTCGCGGTCGGAATCAGTGGCTAGATAGACCTCTGATGCCTGCTTGGCTGCGGCGCGCAGTTTGCTGATCACCTCTTTGCCCCGGTCACCCCGAGGGACGTAGCGGCACTCCACCCGGTCAAAGTGGAGGTCGAAGCCCAAGGAATCCACACCATCGTTGGCTAGAGCCATGATGTGACCGACACTGGCCTGCACGTCCCAGCCAGCGCCTAGTAATTTGCGCAACGTGCTGAGTTTTCCTGGACTTTCACAAATCAGAAGCTTAGGCATGGTCCTCGCATTGGGAGCCGCCAGTGGCGATTTGATCAGCTGTGGCTTGACAAGCTTGAGCTTTGTTAAACCTAGGCCCCCTATTCATGCTGCCTCAAGGCTAAGGCAATTGCAGGGACTCGGCACTGAAGCTAACGCTTCCTATCTAGCAGGTTCTACCTAGAACCTATGGATCTAACGAAGAATTCAATGAAGGTAGATTAAGAAATTAAAACAAATACTCAGCTCTGAAATCGAGGTCACAGTCAGGTTTATCAAACAGTTTTTCAAAATCTCTTTGAAATTTCTACAGGAGATATTCGTCTTTCCTCAAAAGCTTAATCCTCCGTAAAAGCCGCAACAGAACTTCATTAGCTTTGTGCCTTAATCCCGGTTTTAACTGTTTGGATTGACTACGTTTTATCGCCTTCAATTTCAAACTTTTTTATCATAGAAATGTGCCCGTAACCACACAAAAATAGTGTAGAGAATAACCCCCTTTAGATAGAGGGAGGAGAGTGTTAGGGGAGGTCTAATGTCCTCAAGAGATCACTCTCTTGAAACAAGGAACTTCTACCCCCGGTCAAGAACTACGCCGGGGGTTTTGTTGTGCGTTGATTTTAGTTTCAGGCCATAAAAAACAGCAGGGACGAGGTGACCTCGTCCCTGCTGTAAGTTGTGAGCAAAAATCAAACAGACTGGAGTGAGAAGGAGAGCGCTATTTCAGAACCGGTTGGCTCAGAGTGATAGCGCGCTCTACGGCTATTTCAGCGGACTTAGCCAAACTTACCGGCAGTTGAAGCAATTACAAAGGCCGCGTAAGTCAAGACGTAGCCGACTGTGAAGTGAGCTAAACCAGTCAACCAACCTTGAACGATGGACAGAGCAACGGGCTTATCTTTCCAACGAACTAGGTTCGCTAGAGGCGTGCGCTCGTGAGCCCAAACTAGGGTCTCGATCAGCTCTTGCCAGTAGCCTCTCCAGGCAATTAGGAACATGAAGCCAGTCGCCCAAACTAAGTGTCCGAAGAGGAACATCCAGTTCCAGACTGACAGGTTGTTCATGCCGTAGGGGTTGTAGCCGTTGATCAGCTGTGAGCTATTTAGCCACAGGTAATCGCGCAGCCAGCCCATGATTGTCACTGAAGACTCGTTGAACTGAGCCACATTACCTTGCCACACCGTCAGGTGCTTCCAGTGCCAGTAGAAAGTGACCCAGCCAATCGTGTTTAGCATCCAGAAGAACGCTAGATAGAAAGACTGTTCCCAGGCAGAAGTTTGGCAGGTGCCGCCACGGCCAGGACCGTCGCAGGGGAAGGTGAAGCCGAAGTCCTTTTTGTCGGGCATCAACTTGGAACCGCGAGCATCCAACGCACCCTTGACACAGATCAGAGTGGTGGTGTGCAGACCCAGAGCGATGGCGTGGTGAACTAGGAAGTCGCCAGGACCAATGGTCAGGAACAGCGAGTTCTTGCCACTGTTAATCGCGTCTAGCCAACCAGGCAACCAAATGTTGTTGTGGTTGGGCCAAGCCGTTGAAGCCAAGCTATCCGGGTTGGACAGCAGTACGTCTAGGCCGTACAGAGCCTTGCCGTGAGAGGCCTGGATGAACTGAGCGAACACAGGCTCGATCAGAATCTGCTTCTCAGGCGTGCCAAAGGCTTGCATCACGTCGTTGTG
>NZ_JACJPL010000014.1 GCF_014696065.1 Leptolyngbya sp. FACHB-261
ACCGATTCACCAAGCTTAAATTTGGGCTGAGGTAGGAAAATGGGTATAACCTCAGGCAGAATGACGGGTGGCATCTGGAGTAAACTCTCAGACATAAAGGCTTCCTTTCGTTGAGTTTATGAGCAGGACTGTAGATGTGGCATTCCAGTCTGGATTGTCTATATTTTGATCTTAGAAGCTTAATTATGGCTCTAAAAACTAGTGCCAAATCTTATTTTTACCTGAGAACTTGAGCTTAAAATTGTATGGCCTTATCTACAGGTTTCTATCCAAATTCTCAGCAAAAACCAAGGTAAATTCAGCTCTATTGAATATGTAATCAACGGCCCTTCTGGACCGTTGCCTCAAATTGTTTCTATTAGTTAACGGCCCTCTAACCTTATTGCCTCACTCTTACTGGACTGTTACCCTTAGCGGCGTTGTAGTACCATCCAGCATTCTCGCCTTAGGTCTTGCGGCTCAAGTCTCGCACCTCAAGTTTTAGCGACAGAGGTGACCGATAACCGCTTGCCATAGTTGTTCGTCAGAGCATAGGGCAGCACCAGACTGCGCAGGAGTAAAAACAGGGATCGAAGTTCACCGGGTGTCTGACGGTGCTGCCATTGG
Organism: Leptolyngbya sp. FACHB-261; assembly: GCF_014696065.1. Lineage (NCBI taxonomy): Bacteria > Bacillati > Cyanobacteriota > Cyanophyceae > Leptolyngbyales > Leptolyngbyaceae > Leptolyngbya > Leptolyngbya sp. FACHB-261. The sequence continues at coordinate 607 of NZ_JACJPL010000014.1, forward strand.
CCCGGTCGGCAGAACAGCAGTTCCACCAGTTGACGATGTTGAGCCAGACTCAAGGTTTGGAAACAAACTGAAATCAGAGGGTAGGTCTCTGACTCCCAACCAGCCATTCCCTCTTCTTGCATGCTGTCCAACTGAGTGACCGTGGCCCGCAGGTGCAGACCTTCTTCCATTAGTTCCAAATCCACCGGTAGGGGCAGCTGGCGCAAGAGCAACGGTTTGAGCAACGACCGTGCCCCAGACTGAGTCAGTACCAGTTGCGCACCTGACTCAGATAGGTTATCAGTCTGCCCCCAAAAGGTCTGGTCGCCGACCCTGAGCTTCACAGTACGGTGCAAGTTAAAGCGTTCAAAGCGCTCGCGTTTAGGCACATCCATCATCACCAGCAAGGCGACACCGAGTGCCAACACGTTGTAGCTGCTCCAGACCCAGCCCAGCGCAAGGCCTTTGAGACCCGTTGCATTGCCTGCCTGAGCGTAGAGAATTGTGTTGCTCAGGTTCATCCACAAACTGGCAGCACTCAGGACAAAGAAGATCAGCAGCGGCCAGGCCAGATTGAAGTTGAAGCTGATCTGGTCGCTCTGCGTGCCTTTAGGCGTCACTTTGAACCCCTTACCGAAGGGATTCAGCAGCGTCTGAACGATAGTGACACACAGCGGGAAGGTGAGTATCAGGTCATACACATCGGACAATACCAAGGAGCGGCTGCGACCATTGAGCCAGCTGAAGGCAACCAAGTTCAGCAAGTAGTAGGGCAGGAAATAGTCCAACACGCCCATGAGTGAGGAACGCACCGGAATCACGCCCAGAAACGAATACAGCAGAGGGGCCAGTAAAAAGCCCACACGCGAAAGGCTGGTAAACCAGTGGAAGATTCCAGAAAAGTGGGCGAGCCTTTGCACAGGTCGCAGTCCCGGCAGCGTGAGGGGGTTGTCTTGCACAAAGAAGGCTTGGAGCGTCCCCTGTGCCCAACGCAAGCGCTGCAAGGCATAATCAGCCATATTGTCTGGAGCAGCCCCGGCACTGAGCTTCTCATCCAGGTAAATCAGCCTGTAGCCTCCAGCAGAGAGACGAACTGCGGTGAAATAATCTTCGCTCAGCGATTGAGTCACAAACTGCCCGCCCACTGCCTCCAGAGCACTGCGTCGCATGACAAAGGAGGTTCCAGCACAGACCACGCTGTCTGTGCCATCACGCGTGGGCTCGATCTGCCGATAAAACACTTCCTGCTCCGGCGTCAGAACACTCTCTAGCCCCAAATTGCGGGCAACAGGATCGGCAGCATAGAAACTCTGCGGCGTCTGGACCAAGGCCACGCTCTTGTCCTGGAAAAACCCCACGGTGCGCGTCAAGAAGTTCCGAGTGGGCACAAAGTCGGCATCAAAGCAGACAATCAACTCTCCCGAGGTCAGGAGAATGGCATGGTTGAGGTTTCCTGCCTTGGCGTGCTGGTTTTCCGAACGGGTGAGGTACTCGCAGCCCAACTCCTGAGCCAATGCCTTCATCACAGGCCGGCGAGTGTCGTCGAGCAAATAAATGCGCACGTTGGCATAATCTAGAGCCTGGCAGCCAATGATCGTGCGCCGGACAATGAATTCTGGCTCGTCGTAAGTGGGAATCAGGATATCAACGCTGGGTGTGAACTGCCCCGACGCGACCACCTGAGAAACTTGATCCGCTTCAGAACGGCGGTCGCGGGCCGCCAGCAGCAATGCCCACTGCACTGCACCGTTAATCACGACCAGCATCTCTAGGGCGAACAGCCCGAGGCTAACTGTGGCGTTGAGAGAGTCACTCAAGTTGAGGGTCGTGAAGCGCCAACCTACGTAGCGCAGCAGCAAAACCAGAAACAGGCCGATGACTAACCAGCGCGACCAGAAACGGGGCTGAGGCGATGCTTGGATAATTGCCAGGGTCAGTAAGGGAAGCGCCACCGCAGGCAGGGTCAGAAGTTTGGCTGTCTGCTCCAATACCGAAAGCCACCAGGGCTTGACCTCAGTAATCGCAGCCATGCCGCCCATTAATTCTGAGGTCTGGTTATTCATTTTCAGCTGAAGCAGAACCCCCAGACCTGCTAGCAAGATCACTGCCAGCATTGCTAGAAGTGCCCACCGCAATCTCTTGGTCCGAAAGGTTTGGCTAGTAGAACCCTGGCTGTCCATCTCTGGAATTTCCATATTTTCTATAAAACGTAGAAAGAACTTAGAAAAGCATTGAATTGAGAAAGAGCAAAAAGTTTAGAGCAGAGAGGCACATAAATTGAAATTCTGAGAGTCTAATTTTTAGGGCAACCAAGCACGTTTTTGACTCGCTGCCCTGTCATAGGTAATGGCGCTAAATTCTCTACTTATCTTGATAGGGATCCGAGAGAGTCGGCAGCATTCAGGCGGTCTCGACGTGGCTTAGTTCGCAGATAATGGTCATAAGCTGCGCAGAACCAGGCAGAGGTCAAGAGAAAGAAGTTTTTGTCGAAGCTAGGGGCATTGTTTGGGAAAAGCCCGTCAGGTCCCACAAAGCCAAACGCTAGCAGGAAGCTGAACAACAGCAGCATCATGACCAGACCGGCCCAGCGGACCCAACGATTGAGCAGAAATAAGAAGCCAACCGCTAATTCTACTGGGCTTAGAAGGTAAGCATAGGGCAGCGAAAGCAATGCTGGCAGTGGCCCGATGCCTTCGAATTTAAATCCCCATAAACGTAGTTTGGCAGTAGTCAAGGTTTCAAGAATTCCGCCTTGATCATAGAAATGAATTGTATTAGCAATTGCAGAAAGTATAAAAAATACGCCTAAGAGAATTCGTGTCGTCGTCACTACAGTCTTGAGTGAGAACAGCCGGTCTAACAAGGCGCTCTGCTCGTGATTCATAACAGCCATTTCAGAACCTCCAATTAGGGCAAGGTAGGGCAGTTCGGCGATTGAGTGGGCTGAATTAGCGAACTAAAAGTTTGACTTTAGCAAGGTCTGCAACACTAAATTTCGATGAATTGAGCTTGCAATTATTTCTGGACTGGTAGCACTTGATCCACTAAAGCGGGTAAACCCGTTGGCTGCCAAACTTGTCTAAATTGAGCAGGCTGAATGGCTCGCCAAACCAATAGACTGCTGCTCATCAGAACACCCGCTGCTACTGCACCACCTGCCCATCGCAGCACTTGAGAGGGTTTCTGGTTCTTGGTCCCAGAATTACTATGGTGCTGGAAGATTTCATCGGTTAACCATTCGGTAGTTGCTTTGAAGTTGTGTACGGAATTAGGCAACAACTCCAGATAAGTACCCTGCCGAATTAGATGTCCTAATCTCCCTCTAATCTCAACTCGGTCAAAGAGGTTGGCAACGCTCTCTCCGAGCCCTAATTTCATTAGGGTGCCGCGCAGATGAACGACAGAAGGTTGTAGATCATTGCCTGTGGAAAACGCTTTCAGGTTACGAGCAATTGCAGCTCCCTGCTGATAAGCCACTTGAGCAGTCAACGGCAGAGAAAAATCTTCCTGAGCAATGCAATCGCCACCCGCAAATACCTCAGGAAACTCGGGTATCTGTAAGGTAGGCATAACCCGAACCCGACCAGACGTGTTACGGTGTGCCTTGGAGATTGCTAACTCCTTGAGCAAAGGGTGAGTGGCATTGCCCGCTGTCCAAATTGTGGTTGCTGCGGGCAAAATTTCGAGCTGGCCGTTTCGTTGGTACTCCACCTGCTCAGGCCGAATCGCACTCACCGCCACTTCTGAACGCAACTCCACTGGGACTGTGCGCCGTTGTAGCGATGCCAAAGCCGTATCCCGCAACTGGCTGTTCACATCACCTTTGAGAATGTCTTTGCTGCGGTTGAGCAGGACTACCTGAATTTCTTGAGGGAGCCCCCCTAGCTTGCTGTACCAAAGGGGCAATAGATCCGCCAGAGTTGCTGCCATTTCCACGCCAGCAGGACCAGCACCTACGACAGCGACGGTCAGCAAGCGACGGCGTTGTAAAGGGTCTTGGAGCTGACTGGCTTGTTGGAGACAACGGCGCAAGTGCTCGCCTAAAGCCATAGCATCGTCCCCAGTTCGGAAGGGGAACGAGTTTTCTTTAGCTCCCTCGACACCGAAATAGCCAACGGTGCTACCCAACGCCAGCACCAAGTTGCCATAGGTGTAACGCAACCCCGAAGTCAGCTTCACCTGTCGCTGCGATAGGTCAATCGTCTGAATCGTGTCTTGAACAAAGGTTACGCCTTCGCAGTTTAGAAGCTCACCAAAACGCGGCCAAACCTGGTCTGTGCTCATCTCACCGCTCAGAAACTCATAGAGCAAAGGCTTGAAGATAAAGCGTTCCTTCTGGTCAATCAGAACAATCGGTTGAGAGTAGCGCTGGTGGCACAGGTGTAGGGCCGTAAATAGCCCTGTAAAACCACCACCTAGGACGACTGTGGGATGGACTGTTTGCTTCAAGTGTTAGGTCCTCATTCACATTAGCGCTCAATCCAGGGAGAGCAGGTCCACACATAGAGTTGCGCCTTTTAGAATCACAGCGGCTTTCTGTCCTGTGAACACCGCTACACGGTCCTTAAACAGAAGCCGCCGCAATTGAGGTCAGGCTTTACTGAGCACTGGCGGTGCTCGCAGGACGCAACAGCGCGTAGCCGAAAGTTGCATTAGCCATGCGGCACCAAACAGAGACCGATTTGAAATTCGCCAGGTTAACTGAGTCAGGAATTGGATAGCGCTGCGTACCGCTGTAGCTCTGCAATTTGCCTAAGTTGATATAGCTCCCTGAAGTTGTAGCACTGTAGGATTGGGGCGGCCGATCAGCAGTCGTCAGGAGGACATGCAGATCCGGCCCACCTGTATCAGTTCTAAATGCAGAGCTCAACTCCAAAAAGCGATGCCCACCCTGGCGTACAATCCGAACCGTCCCAGCAGTTGGTTTTTCTGCTGCTGCAAAGGTTCCTGTCATCAGAGCAGTAATCTGGCTTTGAGCAACAAGTTCTGAATCTCTAGCCGCAGGGGGAAGAGCTTCCCGTTCCCCGAAGGCATGGCCTGGACTTGAAAGGACAGGGGTCAAAAAAGCAGCAAAACCGAGCAGGAGCAGAGGGATCAACTTCATTGAGCGTAATTCCTTAAATGGTGCTCGCTAACGCCAGGATCTAGATCCTTCTAGGCTTGTTAGCTTCTCGACTTAAGCAAACCACTTGAAGATGAATTTTCCCTTAGAATCCTGTTAAAGATGGTGGAACAGAATTCTTTTTAGTTGTGAATTTTGAAATAGCCAATATCACACCAATTCATTCTCAAGAAGCTTGAAGCCAGAGCCAGCATATTTCCAGGATTTCAAACAACCATCTAGCAACCAGGTTGCTCCAGCCAGTAAGAGCTTCGGCTCCAATTTAGTTAGAGGCTAGGTTAGCGACAATCTAAACTTAAATCGCCTAAGACATTACCTCACTTCAAAGTCAAGAAGGTTTTGTCAATCTGCAAATATACTGTTCAGCATGTGTGTAAGAATTTAATGGTTTTCATACTTAGAGGATGTCCAATTCACAATGAGAGGCATCTCCTTGGTGCTCTCAACCATATCTGTGCACTATTTCGTACTCTGCCTTGAACCCCACTGAGTCTCTAACCAGTCACAAATGGCCTGACAGCTCTCAGCGCCTTGCGGTTCCTGCAGGCGTTGTTGTAGAGAGGCTTCGGCCCAAGCAGGAATCGCACGGGGACGACCTGAGCGAGCTTTGCGCTTGAGCAACTCGTATAAGCCTCATGCTCGGTAGGCACGCAGCCATTCCTGTAAGGTGGCTCGGTTCCGTCCCAACACAGAAGCGGCCTCCTGCACAGTTTTCGCTTGCTGGCTTTTCAATAGGTACAACAATTAAATCTGTTCTTTGCCAGATGCTGTTTTTTGCTGGCTCAGCAGTTGCTTGGGGTCATCTTCACTTTCTTGAATCTATAGTTTGTAAATTCCTGCCATATCCTATGGTTGAACTCTACACAAGTTTTACACTATCTGTCGTCTCTATTTGGAGAATTGGTATAACTTCTGGAAGCGGACGTTGTGTTCTCACAGGGCCATCTCACAAGCACGTTTCTGTCAATAACCTGACAGCTAGCGATCTTCACTAGACACAGATCATCTTGGAGGCTAAGCTGACTACTTGCTGCGTTTGTGCAGTGACCTTGTTTGCCGTAATGTTGTTATGCCGAGATCGCCCCTCAGTCTCAGTTGTAGGAGCGATCGCGCAGCGGTGTTTGACGACAAATAGGCATTAAGTCGCTGGCTGAAACAGTTCTAGACCAATGCCATCGGGATCTGTGAAGTATGCAAAGGTTGCACCCTTGAGCCCTGGCGAATTGTCTTCGTCTGTGAAAGTGTGGGGTGGAGCAAGAAACTGAATGCCTTTTGCTGTCAACTGCTCATAAACAGCATGGATGTCTGAAACTTCAAAGGCAATATGAATTGAGCCAACGTCTGCACCGGCGCGTGTATTGTCTGCCCCTTGCGGTTGTTGCCACTCAATCAGTTCGAGAACGGTGTTGCCCAACTTGATCAGACAAAATCGGACTCGCGCCCCCTCGTCTCCCATGACCCTTGCTAATCCAGGACCATACATATTATTGACAAACTCTAATTCACCGCCTGTGAGATCTCGATAAAATTCGATCGAGCGATCGAGGTTACGAACAGAAGCGCCAACATGATTTACATGATTGAGTTGCATTCTCATACTCCTTTTTGGATTACATGCTGAGTGTTCGATTGCTCAAGTCACACGGTGACGTCGGCCGCTACCGTTGCAAACATCTCAATAACTTTTAGCGCAAATACTGGGATATCTGCAGGATTACGAGCAGTGACTAGTTTGTTGTCAATTACAACGGCATGGTCAATCCAGCTTGCTCCCGCATTCATCAAATCTTTCTGAAGAGAAGCCCACGAAGTGACAGTGCGTCCCTTAACCACATCTGCCTCAATCAACATCCAGGGACCATGACACATGGTTGCAACTGGCTTGCCTGCATCAAAAATGCTCTAGTAAGCTGAACAGCATCTGGATTGATGCGAAGCAGGTCAGGGTTAACGATGCCACCTGGAATATAAAGCGCATCATACTCACTAGAACGCGCCTCACTCAGAAATCTATTTACTGGAAACTCGTCTCCCCAGTCTGGAAATTGCAATGCTTTGATTGCTTCTTCCTG